>JAQVVK010000103.1 GCA_028698975.1 Victivallaceae bacterium | reverse complement strand
CGCCGGAGCGCAGACGCGATTTGCTGTCAAAATTCCACAACTGCTGATGGGTTATGAGATCCGGGTAGCGGCGTATCGGGCTGGTAAAGTGGCTGTACCTCCCTTTGCCGAGACCGAAGTGCAGTGCCGGTTTGGCCGCATACCCCGCCCGCGGCAGGGAACGCAGCAGGAGGTTCAAAATCACCGGCTTCTGCGGGCCGTCAGGCAGCGAAGCGATAAATTTGTTGACCACCTTGCGGTCGGCCAGATTGCCCGGCACGATGCCAAACGAGTCGCTCATCACGCCGGAAAATTCCGCGATCTTCTCCTCGTCCGGCTCCGGATGCACCCGGTACAATCCGGCGATGGATTTTTCACCGAGTTCGACACCGACGGCGGAATTGGCGGCCAGCATGCACTCCTCGACCACGTTTTCCGACTCGCGCGCCGTCTTGACCGACAAGCCGAGAATACGGTTGTCGTTTTCGCTGCAAAGTATCCGTATCTCCGGCAGCGCAAGGTCGATGAATTCCTCGGCCCGGCGGCGTTCGCTCCGCATGCGGCGGGTTATATCCAGAAGTTCGGAAAGCAGTTTTTTAAGCTCCGGCGTCCACGCGTCCGGGGCTGAACCCTTGTCAAAGAATTCCTGCACCTTTTCGTAATCAAGCCGCCACTTTACCTCGATCAAGGTGTGGGTGCGCCGCGCCGCGAGCACTTTGCCGGTCTTGCGGTCAATCGTTAGGTAGACGCTGTGCGCCAGCGACTTCTGCCCGGCGGCCAGACTGATCGAGGCGGTCAGCGCGGCCGGCAGCATCGGCAGCGTGCGCCCCGGAAGATAACAGCTGAAACCGCGCTCGGCGGCACAGCGGTCAAACTTCGACTTGGGGGCGATATAGGCGGCCACATCGGAAATATGCACGCCGATCACCACTTCGTTTGCATTCTTTCCGGGCAGGAGCGAAAGCGCGTCGTCAAAGTCCTTGGCGTCCACCGGGTCGATGGTAACCACCAATTCGTTGGTCGCGTCTTCCCGCGAGGCGAGTTCACGCGGCACGAGGGCGGCGGCTTCAAGGTTGTCCGCTTCGCTGTAACGCGGTTTCAGGTTGAATTCGGCCATTACCGCGTCGAGGTCGGAGGCGATTTCCCCCGCCTTGCCCAGAACTTTGCTTACCGAGCAAGAGGGTTCGCCGTGATCGTCGCGGTGCAGACGCACCCGCACCCAGTCGCCGCGCTTGGCTCCCTTGCGTGCGCCGCTCAATTCGATAAATTCCGGCAGGTGGGTGTTGAGCGGGCGCAACTGGTGGCCGGCCACCAATTCGCCGACCAGCTCTTCGCGGCCGTGTTCGAGCACTTCGACGATCTTGCCGGCCGGGCCTTTGTCTTCAAAACCCTCGCGCTGCTGCAAAATGTTTACCCGAACCAGATCGCCGTCAAGGGCGCGGCCGATGAACTTGGCCGGTATGAAGATGTCTTCGACCGGCTTTTCGCCTTCTTCAACCTCGGGAGCTACAAAACCGAAGCCGGAGCGCGACATGGAGAGCCGCCCTTCGACGATTTCGTGACGCTCACTGCGGCGGCGTTCGGCTCGCTTTATGAGGCGGCGAAGCCGTTTTTTCTTTTCTTTTTTCATAATCGCGCTCCTTGCCGTCCCCGTATGGGGATCATTCGTGACGCTTGCGGTTGATTTCTTTGCGCTGGCGGGCCAGTTCGACGGCGGCGAGACGGCGGGTCTCCTGCATATCGACCGACGGCTCCGGCAGTTTGATGTTCATTGATTCGAGGGTTTCTAAAATTATCTGCGATACTGCGAGATTGCGAAAGGTCTTGTTGTTGCCGGGAATGACAAACCACGGCGCGTATTCGGTCGAACAACGCGAGAGCGCGATCTCAAACGACTCCATGTATTGATCCCAAAGCTGTCGCTCCTTGTAGTCGGTCGAGGAGATTTTCCAATGCTTCTCCGGGCGTTTGAGCCGCCGCACAAAGCGGCGCAGCTGCTCGTCCTTGTCGATGTGCAAAAAGAATTTGACGATGCGGGTGTGATGGCGGTTGAGCAGACACTCGAATTCGTTGATCGCCTGATAGCGGTAGTCAAGCTCGTCCGGCGAAGCGAACTTATGGACGCGCTCCACCAGCACCGCCTCGTAATACGAGCGGTTGAAGATTACCACCTCGCCGGTGCGCGGCGTCACCGCGTGAACGCGCCACAGGAAATCATGTGCTGCTTCGAGCGCGGTCGGCGTCTTAAACGACTGTACCCGGCACCCCTGCGGATTCATGGCATAAAACACGTTGTTGATGGTGCCGTCCTTGCCGCCTGCGTCGAGGGCCTGAAGCACGATCAGCAGCGACTGTTTGTTTTCCGAATACAGATCGCTTTGAAGCCGGGCGATACGGTGATTGTTTTGCGTCAGGAGTTCGAGCATCTGCTTTTTGTCGGTGAACCCCATATCGTCACCGGGGTCGCGGGTGCCAAGCTCAAGTTTTTTGCCGGGGGGGACGAGGAATTTTTTGTAGAAACGGTTCATGACCTTCCTCCTCTCTGATCTGTTTTACGCACGCAATAATGGCGCAGAAAATTTTTCTCGGTGATCTCTTTTTCGATGACGAAACCGCAGTGATTGAATATCTCGCGCATGATCCAACTGGTTGTGCTGTATTCACATGCGATATGACGGGCGAGGTGGGGCCGCACCGATTGCTCGGAATCGACCACTTTTTCAAAATAAACTTGCGGATCTCCTTCGCCCCAGTCGAATACCACGTCGGAAAGGAAAAAGCGACCGCCCGGCTTCAATGCCCGGTGTATTCTCTTCAAGGCCACGCATTTCCACGCGTCGGGCAGATGATGCAGCGCAAGCCCGGAAACCACCGCGTCGAAGTAATCGGGCTGGCTCCGGAAACTGAGAAATCCGGCTTTGACAAAGTTCAAATTGTTCAAATTCTCCTCTTTTGCCTTGCCGGCGGCGTATTCGAGCATCGTCGATGAAATGTCGGAGGCCGTCACCTCGGCGCAATGATGTGCCGCATAACGGGCAAACGCCCCGGTGCCGGTGCCGATTTCAAGCACTTTAGCGGTGCCGGGCAGGTCGAGCGTGTGCCATATCTCGCGGATTTCTCCGTCGATGTCGCGCATGTTGCGCATGCGGTTGTCATAGGCGGCGACTTCGGCCGGGGAGTTGTAATCGGTACCGACCTGTTGAAACTCGTTCCATAACCAGTCAATTTTTTGATCACACATCATGCACCTCATACAAAGCCTGAGTCAAACGTACAAAATCTTCAACCGAAAGACGTTCCGGTCGTATTTCGTGCGGCAGACCGCATTTCTCCATGGCGGCGGCGGCGCGTTCCTTGCCGTAATTGTTGCCGAGCACCTTGCCCATCTGCTTGCGCCGCTGGGCGAATACGGTTTTGACCACTCCGGGCAGCAGCCGGCGGATTTCCGGCGCGTCGGTCTGCGGAGCTCGGTGAAACGACACCACTGCGGAATCCACCGCCGGCGGCGGCAGAAAAACTTCGGGCGGCACGTTTTTTTCGATTTTTACGGCATATTCCAACTGGGTTCGCACCGAGAGCGCGCCGTAATTATGGGTGCCGACTCGCGCCGAAAGGCGTTCGCCCATCTCTTTTTGGAGCAAAAACAACATCGATTGCGGCATGTTGGCCAATCCCAGCATGCGGGCGATGAAAACCGAACTGATCGAATACGGCAGATTTGCCACCGAACGGAACGGCCGCTCCTCCGGCAATAACGCCTTGTAATCGACCCGGCAGGCGTAGTCTTCGACAAGATGAAACTGGTCGGAATCAATGTGCTTGCGCAAGTAATCGGCCAGCCGGTGATCGAATTCAATCGCATAAACTTCGGCTCCGGCGTCAAGCAGACGGCGGGTGAGAGCCCCGAAACCGGGACCGACTTCCAAAATGAGTTCACCCGGCTGAATGGAGGCCATGCGCACTATGCTGTCAAGCAAATTATTATCCATTAAGAAGTTCTGGCCAAGACCGCGCCCCGGGCGCATGCCGATCGACTCCAATGCCGCCGTCAGTTCTTTTTTGTTCATCGGGTCACCAGCGATGGTGGTGATGACCGCCGCAGCCGCAACCGCAACCGCAGCCGACTCCTCCGGCGGAGGGGCAGTCGTGCCGCGCCGAACACGAGGCGGGGCCGCTGTTGAGCACGCCGCCGATAAGACTCGGCAATTTTTCCAAAGCCGCCGCTCCGCATTGGGGGCAGACGGGAGTTGCATCAAAATTCGGCACCAGGATTTCCGACGCGGTGCCGCAATTTTTACATTTATAACGGTAAATCGGCATTTTGAATCGACCTCGCTTCCTTTAAAGAGTGTCGCCTAAGGGATAAGATAACGCTTTGACTGTGTTTTTTCAAGTTGTTTCAACGATTGTCCAACCGTATTCTCGGGTCAACCGCCATGTAGAGCAGATCGGCCAGCAGTATTCCCCCCAGCGTCAACGCCCCGGCAAAGGCGAACAACGCCATCTGCAACGGGTAATCGCGGCTCGACATCGCCAGCAACGCCAGCGAACCCATACCCGGAATATTGAAGATGTATTCGACCAGCACGCTCCCAGCCACCAAGGCCGGCAGCAGCCCGCCGAAAAGCGTCACCAGCGTCACCAGCGCGTTGCGAAACGCGTGCACCCAGACTACCCGGGTTTCGGAGCACCCCTTGGCGCGGGCGGTGCGCACACACTCGGAATCCAGAGCCTGGATCATGCCGCCCCGGGTATAACGCGACAACCCGGCCCATCCGCCGTATGCGAGGCAAAGCACCGGCAAAAAGTAGTGGCGTACCGTTTGCATCTGCAACTGCCAAAACGACATGGTTACGCCGTCGTCGCTCACCAATCCTTTCAGCGGAAACAACTGCCAGTAGCCGCCTTCGCACAGCGTCGCCTGCAGCAAAAGCCCCACCCACATCACCGGAAGCGAATAGAGTATGAACAACCCCAATTCACTTCCACGGTCAAACCAGCCCCCCGCCTTGACCGCTCCGTAAACGCCAAGCGGTATTGCCGCAAGATAGGTCACGATCACGGCCCAGATATTGAGCGTTACCGTGACCGGCAGCCGCTCCATGATGATCGCGGCGACCGGCCTGCCGGGATCGACCGAGGCGGATTCCCCGAAGTCGCCGCGCAGTAAGACGTCTCCGAGCCAAAGTACAAATCCGTAAAGTATCGGTTTGTCGAGGTTGAGTTTTTGCCGCAGGGCGGCGTTTCCGCGATTCAGGCCGCCTTTTTCCGCATCGACCGCCACGGCGGAGGCGTCTTCCCCGAAGATCGTGCTCCGGCTCGGGTCGCCGGGCGCGAGGCGCAGCAAAACATAACTGGCCAGCAGGATCGCCAGCAGCGTCAGGGCGGCGAGGCACACGCGTTTTATCAGATAGGCGGTCATTCGAATTTCACCCTTGAAAGCAGCCATGCTCCGGCGGCAAAAGGCACGATCAATAGCGCGATCCCGTATTCCGAGTGGCCGCACGACTCGACCGCCAGCCAGATCAGCACCGGCCCCAGTACGGTGGTGAACTTGCCGAAGATATTGTAGAACCCGAAAAATTCCGACGCCATTCCCGGCGGTATCAGCCGGCCGAAGAGCGAACGGCTCAATGCCTGTATGCCCCCCTGCGACGTGCCGATTAGCCCCGCCGCCACGAGAAACACCGTTATGCGGATCGAACTTGAGTCGATAAACGGCAGTATTCCAACCAATGCCGCGATCACCATGTAAACCCCGATGGCGGCGTACACCAGTTTGCGGGCGTCGAATTTCCGGGCAAGTCTGCCGTACAGCAAGGTAAACGGGAAACCCAATATTTGCAGCCCGAACACGGTCACGAGAAGCATCCACTCCGGAATCCCGATGTCAACGCTGATCGGGGTAGCCATCAGCAGGATCGTGCCGACTCCGTCAATGAAAAGAAAATATGCGACAAGAAATACCACCGCGTTGCGATAGCGGCCAATCTCGCGGGCGGTGGCGGCCAGCCGTTTCAGCCCGGCCATGGGGCCGCCGCCGGAGTTTGTCGCGGCGACGGAGCTGTGCACATTGAAGAAAAGCGGCAGCGACAGCCCGCCCCACCAGATTGCGGCGGCGATAAACGAGACATTGTTTCCTTGGTTGCCGAGAAGAAAAACCGCCGGCAGCGCAAACAATACAAACGGCGTCAATCCGCCCACATATCCCCAGCCGTAAGCGAGCGAGGAGAGGCGGTCGAATTCGCGGGGAGCCGCCACATCGACGATCATCGAGTCATACAGCGAATTTGCTCCCATGTAGGCGCACAGAGCGACAAAATACAGCCCCATCACCCAATAGACGCTGCCGGTGCCGGCCAGCCCGGCCGTGGCAACCAGCCCGGCGATCAGGAATCCCGCAAAATATTTTTTGCGGCAGTTTCCGGCGTCGGCCGCCGCCCCCAGCCACGGCGAAAGCACTCCCGCGACGATGCCGGCCAGCGAACTCAAAAGCCCCCAGTAACCGGTCGCGTCGGCCGGGTTCATCACCCCGTCGGCACATGATTTGAAGTAGAGCGGAGCGCACACCGTACGCACGATCAGCGCGAACGCGGCGTTCGCCATGTCGTAGCAGATCCAGCTTTTCTGCGGAAGATCCAGCTTGCTCATCAGGCGGAAGCGGCCTCGGTGGTTTTGCGTTTGGCAATCTTGCAACGGGCGACCGAACTGGTCTCCTGATCGCCCAACATGATCGCAATGCGGCGTATATTGTCGCGGCACTCGGGTATCTTGACCTTTTCAAAGAGGTTGACCCGCTGACTGGTGGTGCGCAGCTCGCCGGAGAGCAGATCGTACTGCTTCTCCAATATCTTGTGCGCCTCGCGAAGCGAAACCGCGTCTTTGAGCGCGGCCACCGCGTCGTCGATATACCAGTCGGTTTCAAAACGGTCATAGTCGACAGGTTCAAACTCCACCGCCTCAAACACCGGTATGGCGATACCGGCGAAGTTGGATTCGGAGGTCTTGACCAGACGCACCTTGACCAGAGCCTCGGGTTGATCCACTCCGCCCGGCGCGGCCAGCAGCTCCAAAAGCCCGGTCAAACGCTCGACCAGCTCCGACTGCTTGCGCCGATTGGCTTCGAGCAGAGCCGCGCTTTTGCGCACCTCGACTTGAAGCTGCTGTTTTTTGAGCTGCAAAGTGGGCAGAAACCGCAGAAATTGCTTGAGCGAATCCTGCTGCTTTTTTTGCTCGGTCTTTGTGAACTTTATCTTGGGCATGGTTTATTTTTCTTTTACCGGCCAATATTCTTCGCAGAGGTCGGTTTTGATGCCGACTTCGGTGCGGTCAAAGCAGTCGGCCAGAATCTTCCAGCCGAGATCGAGTGCCTGTTCGAGCGGGATGTTGACCGTAAGATCCATCATCTCGCGCTCAAAAGCCGCTCCGTATTTGAGCAGTTTCTTGTCCCAGTTGCTCATCAGGAAACCCATCGACTGTTTTTCCAGCGTCGATTTGTAATCGGCGTAGAGCCTGATCATCGCGTCCATGATCGCCCGGTGATCGGGGCGGGTGCGCGAGTTGACCTGCTGCTTGAGCCGCGACAGCGAACCGAAGGGCTCGATACGCCCGTTGCGCAAATAGAACTGTCCTTCGGTGATGTAGCCGGTGTTGTCGGGCACGGGGTGGGTTACGTCGTCGCCGGGCATGGTGGTGACGGCCAGAATCGTGATTGATCCGGCGCTGTCGAAGTCCACCGCCTTCTCATAGCGGCTGGCCAGCTGGCTGTAGAGGTCGCCCGGATAGCCGCGGTTGGCCGGAATCTGTTCCATCGTGATCGAAATTTCCTTCAG
>JAQVVK010000102.1 GCA_028698975.1 Victivallaceae bacterium | reverse complement strand
GACCTCAAGAGCGTGTTGCAGACTTTTGCGGTGGAGATGTACGGGGCCAAGGCCAAGATACGGCTTCGCCCGCACTTCTTCCCGTTTACCGAGCCGAGCGTCGAGTACGATTTCTCCTGCATGATGTGCGGCGGCAAGGGCTGCCCGGTCTGCAAGGGTTCCGGCTGGATCGAGATCGCCGGGGCCGGCATGGTGGACCCGGCCGTGCTCAAAAATGTGAATTACGATCCAGAGAAGTGGAGCGGGTTCGCTTTTGGTATGGGCCTCGAACGACTGGCCATGCTGCGTTACCGTATTCCGGATTTGCGGCTGCTCTACGAAAACGACGTCCGCTTCCTCGAACAGTTCTGAACCGGCGAAAGGATGACTGAAAAATGATTATTTCGCGTAAATGGCTCGCCGACTATGTTAAAGTCGATTGCGACCTTGAAACATTGTGCCGCAAGATCACCATGGCGGGTATTGAAGTCGAGGCGGTCGAAAACTCCGGCACCGTTCCCGCCGGGGTGGTGGCCGGTCGCATACTCGAACGCAACCCCCACCCCGACTCCGACCACATGTCGGTCTGCCGCGTGGACGTCGGCTCGGGCGACCCGATCCAGATTGTCTGCGGCGCACCTGATTGCGACGTCGATCGCATTGTGCCGGTGGCGACTATCGGCACGGTGTTCAACACGCCGGAGGGCGAGTTCAAAATAAAGAAATCCAAGCTGCGCGGAGTTGAATCCTGCGGCATGATGTGCAGTGCCAAAGAGTTGGGTATATCCGAGGACAACTCCGGTCTTATGGGGCTGGATGCCTGTGTAAAACTCGGGACTCCGGTAAATTCGCTTTACCCCGGCGACACCCGCATCGAGGTCGAAGTCACGCCGAACCGACCCGACTGGCTGTCGATTTACGGCATTGCCCGCGATGTGTCATGTCTTTTCGGCGTCGAAGTGACGCCGCCGGAAATCGTGGTGCCGCAGGTGAAAGACCCCGAGCCAAATCAGGGGTTGGTCACGGTCGAAGCCCCCGAACTTTGCCCCCGTTACATCGGCCGGGTGATCCGCGGGGTCAAGATCGGCCCCAGCCCGGAGTGGCTGCGCGAACGGCTGGAAGGTATCGGTCTGCGTTCGATAAATAACGTGGTCGATGTCACCAACTTTGTTTTGATGGAATTGGGTCAGCCGCTTCACTCGTTTGACCTCGGCAAACTGGCCGGGGGGCGGGTGGTGGCGCGTCGCGCCCGTTCCGGTGAAAAGATTGTCACGCTCGACGGCAAGGCGCTTACACTCGAGCCGCGTCATCTGGTCATTGCCGACGCCGAGAAGCCGATGGCATTGGCCGGCATCATGGGCGGAGAATATTCCGGGGTGACCGAAAGCACCACTGATGTACTGATCGAGAGCGCGATCTTTGTACCGGCCAACATCCGTTCGACCAGCCGCGAGCTGGGAATTGCCAGTGATTCGAGCTATCGCTTCGAGCGCGGCGTCGATTTCGACACCGCCGAGATGGCCGCCGACCGTGCCGCCCAGTTGATCCTGGCCACGGCGGGCGGATATATCGCCACCGAAAAATGCGATGTTTCGACCGGCCGGCCGGCGGAAAAAGTCATTTGCTGCCGGTTTGAGCGGATTCGCAGTTTGCTGGGGTCGCAAGTGAGCGACGAGCGCATTGTGGATATTTTGCGCAAACTGCATCTTACGGTGGAAAATATCGGTTCGACCGAGTGTACGGTGACCGCGCCATTGTTTCGCCCCGACCTTTCACGCGAGGCGGATCTGGCCGAGGAAGTCGGCCGCATTGACGGATTGGACAAGATACCGGAGATTCAGGTGGCCGCCCGGATCTGCGCCTCCATGAAAGAGGACGCGTATTGGCGGATTCAGCAGCTCCGCGAACGGGTGATTTCGCTCGGGTTCTATGAATGCATGCATTACAGCATGGTGAGTGAAGCCTCGGCATTGGCCGACCGCCGGTTTGAACGCAAAGACTGTGTCGAACTTTCCAATCCGATCAGTCAGGAGCTGTCGCTGCTGCGCCCCGGTCTTTTGGGCGAGATGCTGGGTACTTTGGAGCGCAATATATCGCGTCGCAATCTTGACTTGCGGTTGTTTGAGCTTGACGAGGCGTTCTGCAAAAATCCGCAGCTCTACCCGGAGGAGCGTTACGAACTCTGTTTGGCGATGACCGGTCATTGCGCCCCGGAGCGTTATTCCGGCGAGGCGGAGCGGGAGTACGATTTCTACGACCTCAAGGGTGCGGTCGAAACGCTTATGGAGGTCAATCACATCACCCGCTACCGCTTCGTGCCGGTCGAAAAAGACGGCCGGTTCGCTCCCTGCATGGCTGCCGAACTCCAGATCGAAGGCAAGTATGCCGGCGCGTTTGGCCGGGTCGCGTCCGATTTGGTCAAGGGCTGGCGCACGCCGCACCCGGTGTTCGCCGCGGTGCTTGACGCCGACATCCTGCTCAACAGCGATCGCGGCACCGGTAATTACAAGCCGTTTTCGCTGTTGCCGGCCACCAGCCGCGACGTGGCGTTTGTGGCTCCGGCCGCGTTGAGCCACGATCAGATCATCGAATTCATACGCCGGTGCAAGCTGCCCGATTTCGAGTCGGCCAGATTGTTCGACGTATTTGTCGATGACAAGCTCAAGGCCGAGGGGCGCAAGAGCATGGCTTACGAGATAACGTTCCGCAGCGCGGAGCGCACGCTTAAAGATACCGAGGTCAACGCCTGCTTTGAAAAGTTGCGGGCCAAGCTCGCCGCCGAACTAAAAGTCGAATTGCGATAACTTAAGGAGATACGATCATGGCAAACAAGACTCCCGGAACCGTTTTCGAGGGTAATCTCGAAGCCAAAGGGTTGAAGATCGGCGTGGTTTGCGCCCGTTTCAACGATTTCTTCGTTTCCCGTCTGCTGGCCGGTGCGATGGATGCTTTTGTGCGTCACGGCGGCGATGCCGCCGATGTGGCGGTCGCCTATGTGCCCGGCTCCTACGAGGTGCCGTTCGCGGCCAGGAAACTGGTTGCCACCGGCAAGTTTGACGCGGTGGTTGCTCTCGGTGTGGTTATACAGGGAGCGACCCCGCACGCCGGATTGATCAACTCCGAAGTGGCCAAAGGGCTGGCTCTGATCGGGTTGGAGAGCGGTGTGCCGGTCGCTTACGGCATGATAACCGCCGACAATCTCGATCAGGCGATCGAGCGTGCCGGAACTAAGGCGGGCAACAAGGGCGTAGACGCCATGCTTGCCGCGATTGAAATGGCCAATCTTAACCGGGCGATCTGCTGAAATGTCCGACGAAATCCTTCACGAACCAAATAGAACGACGGTGCCGGTACACTCCAAGCGGCTTGGCCGCGAGCTGGCGATGCAGTTTTTGTTTCGCTGCGACGTCTGCGGAGAAACTCCGGAAATGGAGCGGTTTGACGCCTTTTATCCGCAAGCCGCCGAAGTGCTCGGCCTGCCCGAAAACCGGGTGGCGCGCAAGGCACGCGACTACGCAATGCGGGTCTTTACTCTGGTGGCGGTCAACCGCGATCAGATCGATAAAACCATTGCCGCCCGGGCGGAACACTGGGATCTGGACCGGCTTTCGGTGGTCGACCGCAACATTATGCGGGTGGCGACGGCGGAAATGCTTTTCTGCGACGACATCCCGCCGGTGGTGAGCATCGACGAGGCGGTGGAGATCGCCCGCGACTACTCCAACCCGGCGGCGGGCAACTTCATTAACGGCGTGCTCAATGCGGTCAAAAATCAGTTGACCCGTTCTCCGCGCGGCGAAAAGGAAACTCAGGCGTGAAATCGATCTTTTCGGTGTTCCGGCGCGGTCTGGAAAAGACCGCCGTCAAGGTGGGTCGCTCGATTTCCGGGGTTTTTACCGGCATCAAAGCGCATGGAGACGCCTCTTTTGAGGAACTCGAAGCGTTGCTGGTGTCGGCCGATTTCGGCGTGGCGGCGGCGCAGCGCATTGCCGCCGATGTGCGCGACGAATACGAGCGCGGCACGCTTGACACCGACGCCGATCTAGCGGCGGCGGCGCGGCGTTCGGTCAAAAAACTGCTGGAAGACGGAAGACACCAATTGGCTATCGCTCCGGCCAACACCCCGACCGTTATTCTCTTTGCCGGGGTCAACGGCAGCGGCAAGACCACCACGATCGGCAAACTGGCCTCGCTGCTGGTCTCCGAAAAGAAAAAAGTCATATTGGCCGCTTGCGACACGTTTCGCGCCGCGGCGGTCGAGCAGCTCCAGCTTTGGGGCGAACGCACTTCCTGTCAGGTGGTAGCTTCAAAACATGGGGCGGACCCCGCCGGGGTGGCGTTTGACGCGGTCAAGGCGGCACAGGCGCGTGGAGCCGATTTCCTCCTGATCGACACCGCCGGGCGGCAGCAGAATCAGAAAAATCTGATGGACGAATTGACCAAGATACGACGTGCGGTCGATAAGGCTCTGCCTGGTGCTCCGCACGAAACATTGCTTACCGTGGATGCCAGTCTGGGCGGCAACGTCATCAGTCAGGCGCGGGAATTTTCACGCAGTGCCGGGGTCACCGGGCTGGTGATAACCAAGCTCGACGGCACCGGACGCGGCGGCATGGCGGTCGCGCTCAAACTCGAATTCGGGCTTCCGGTGTTTTTCATCGGTCTGGGCGAACAGCCGGGCGATCTTCAGCCGTTTGACCCGGAATATTACGCCGCCGCGCTGTTTGGCGGGGAGGCTTCCGATGAGCAGTGATGCCGATACCGTTTTTATGCGCGAAGCGATTGCGCTTGCCCGCATGGGGTACGGCTCGACCAAGCCGAACCCGCTGGTCGGCGCGGTGATCGTCAAGGACGGTCATATTGTCGGGCGCGGATTTCACGCCCGGGCCGGAGAAGCCCATGCCGAAGTCAATGCGCTGGCCGATGCCGCCGCTCACGGGCGCGACATTGCCGGGGCGACGCTTTATGTTACGCTCGAACCGTGTTCCACCACGGGGCGCACTCCGCCGTGCACCGACGCAATAATGAAATCCGGTATCAGCCGGGTGGTGATCGGCTCCAACGACCCCAACCCGCTGCATTCCGGGCGGGCGCGCGGCATCCTTGAAGCTGCCGGTATTGAGGTGGTGACCGGGGTCGAGGCGCAATCGGCCGGCGAATTGAATTATCCCTTTTTCAAGTGGATTGTGAGCGGCCGGCCGTTTGTCATACTTAAGATGGCGATGACGCTTGACGGTAAAAGTGCCACTGCGGATGGGTCTTCGCAGTGGATAACCGGGGTCGAGGCGCGTTCGCGTGTTCAGCAGCTGCGGCGGTTGGCCGGAGCGATCCTGATCGGCAGCCGCACTCTGCGGGCGGATCACCCGCGTCTAAATGTGCGCGAGCCGGAAAACTGGCCGATGCAGCCGCTTCGTCTGGTCGCTTCATCCAAGATGACCGCCCATGAATTGAATTCATTTTTCCCCGACGGCAACGCCGAACTGGTTCGTCTGAACGATGCCGCGTCGTGGGATAAATTGCTGGTGTCGCTTGGAAAACGCGCCATAAACTGTCTTTTGATCGAGGGCGGCGGCGAGCTGGCCGACTCCGCGATCGAGGCGGGGGCGGTGGATTATGTCGAGTTTCATATTGCGCCAAGGCTTTTGGGCGGTCGCGGCAGCCGTCCGGTGCTGGGCGGGGCAAACCCGGTTTCGCTCAAACTGGCCAAGCAACTGCATCGGGTAAAAACCGTCCGCTACGGCGATGACATCGCGGTTTCCGGATTTTTGGAGTAAGACAATGTTTACCGGATTGATCGAAACCACCGGCATTGTGACCGGACGCAGCAAGAACCATCTCCGGGTTCGCCCGGCGACGGCCTTGTCCGCTCCGCAATATGGCGAAAGCGTTGCGGTCAACGGCTGCTGTCTTACGCTCGAACGCGAACTTGCCGGCGGCGTGCTGGAGTTCTTTACGCTCCATGAAACGCTGCGCCGCACCAATCTCGAAGCGGCGGCGGCCTCCGGAGCAACGGTCAATCTGGAGCGTGCGATGACGCCGGAAAAGCGTTTTGGCGGCCATCTGGTCACCGGACACATTGATGCTGCCGGTGAATTGCTGCATTGCGGTCGCACCCCGGACGGCGATTACGAGCTGCGGATCGCGCTGCCCGACGAAATCGCGCCGGAGATCGCATTCAAGGGCAGTGTGGCGGTGGACGGGGTTTCGCTCACGGTGGCATCGGTGGGCGACGGATTTTTTACCGTGCGTCTGATCCCGGTGACGCTGGGCGACACCGCATTGTCGCGGCGCAAACCGGGAGATTTGCTCAATCTTGAAAGTGACGTGCTTGCTAAATATGTGCGGCGCGGCATGGAGTGCGCCCGCTGCCGCAAAGAAACTGCCGCCGAAGTCGGCGGCGGTACGGTTACGGCGGAAAAATTGCGTGAAGCGGGGTTTGAGTTGTGAACACCATATGCGGCATATCCATTACGGCGGACGAAGTCGGCCATTTGCCGGACAATTGTCCGGCCGCGTTGCGTCAGATTGAAGTCGGCGGCGACGCATTAAGCGACATCGCATCGCGTCGAAAACTGAGGCATTACGCCGATCGCGGGTGTTTTATTGCGGTGCGCGATCTGGTCGAACCGCATCTGGCACGGCTGATCCCGACCGAAAACGCCGCCATGCGTCATGAATTTGCCGGTCTCTTGCGCGACCGTTGTGCGATAGCCAATAAACTTGGCGCGACCGAAGTCGGGGTGGCGTTTGACCTCGCCCGTATCGACGCCGAGCCGGAATACCGCCGGGTGCTGTTGACTTTTTTGCGGAGTTGCTACGGGGTGCTGGATGAATTCAAACTCCGGCTGCTGCTGTCGGGAAGTTTCCCTTTTGCCGCGCCGACCGGCGGCACTTTGCTTTTGGAGCTGCTCCGCGACGCCATGTATCCGCAGCTTGGCGTGATGCTCGAAGTCCGCACCGATCAGGTCGAGCAGAGCCGCGCCGGATGGGCTGACGATCTCAGGCCGATGCGCTTTTTCAGCGACCGCTGGCGGCTGCGTCCCGATTGGGCGTCGCGTGGCGGGCGTTGTGCCATGGCGGTCGCCGCGGCAGGCGGAAGTTGTTTGAATCCAAGACGGGTGTTTTTTTCTGTCGACTCGGTCGAACCCGATGCGGTGGCCGGAGCTTTTCCGACTGCGGATGATTTTTTTGCCGCGACATGTGCCGACGCGGCTTTCAAAGAAGAGGAGAAAGAGATATGAGATTGGGTGTTAATGTCGATCATGTTGCTACTGTGCGTCAGGCGCGGCGAGCCGTCAAGCCCGACCCGGTCGAGGCCGCATTGCTGGCCCAGCAGGGCGGGGCATGGGGTATAACCGCTCATTTGCGCGAAGATCGCCGTCACATCGACGACACTGATATTGCCGCTTTGGTAAAGCAGGTTGAGCGGCTCAATATGGAAATGGCGGTCACCGATGAAATGGTGCGCATCGCGCTTGCGGTCAAGCCTCACAGTTGCTGTCTGGTGCCGGAGAAGCGTCAGGAGTTGACCACCGAGGGCGGATTGGACGCCGCCGGGCAGTTTGAAAAGGTTTCTTCGGCGGTCAACCGGCTGCGCGAGACCGGTATCAAGGTGAGTTTGTTCATCGACCCCGAGGAAAAACAGCTTGATGCTGCGTCAAAGATGGGTTCCGACTATGTGGAGCTTCATACCGGGGCATACTCCAACGCCACCGGAGCGGCGCAGCAGCGCGAACTGGCGCGGCTTAAACACGCCGCAGCCTATGGTCACAACCTCGGACTTTCGGTAAATGCCGGTCACGGCATTGATTATGAAAACATCAAAGGCATTCTCGAGGTGCCATATCTATCCGAAC
>JAQVVK010000101.1 GCA_028698975.1 Victivallaceae bacterium | reverse complement strand
GCCGGGTTCACCAATGCCGAACGCATGACCATCCGCCGCGCCATCAAGACCTTTTTCTTTCGCGAACTTAACAACACCAACGCGTTGGAAATCGTCGAACGGGAAGCTCCGGGCGACGTCCATGTGGCGGAGTTTGCCAACTTCATCCGCAATACCGAGCGCGGCATCATGCCGGGCGACCCCGAGCTGACCGAGCTGGTAATGCGCCACGTTAGCGAGTGACGGGGGGAAAACGGGTTATGCAAGAAAGAGTTTCGCGGCGGAGCGGCGACCCCGAGCAGCTTTTGGGGTTCAAGAGCAAAAGATTCACCGGAGTGAACTACGGGTTGACCTGCCTTGCGGGCGGAGCCTTGACCGCGCTGTTTTACGCGCTGCTGCTGGGGCTGGGCGAACTCACGACCTCGCCCCTTATTGATATGTTCTTTCGCAGCTGGGTGCCGTTTGCCACGGTGTTCTTCACCGGGTGGGCGCTGGCCATGCTGATGGTAAAGTATTTGAAACTCCGCAACGAGCGGCGGACACTCGCCATCGCGATTCTGCCCGACGACCCCGACTTTGTGCTCACCTCGGCAACCGCCAAAGAGATGCTGCGCCGGTTGCGCGACGAGGCGGCCGATCCGAGGGAATTCGTGCTGACCGACCGGCTGGAACGCGCTCTGCTTAATTTGTCCAATCTGGGCAGTACGGCCGCAGTGGTGGAGTGCCTCAACACGCAAGCCCGCAATGACGACGATTATTTATCCAACAGCTACACGGTGCTGCGCGGATTTCTGTGGGCGATCCCGGTATTGGGATTCATCGGCACGGTGATCGGCCTCTCGGCGGCGGTCGGCGGCTTCGGGGCGGTGGTCTCCGGCGGGGCCGGGCTGGATGAGTTGAAAGCGTCGCTTGGCAACGTCACCGTGGGGCTGGCCGTTGCGTTTGAGACCACATTGATCGCACTTTTGGCCGCGCTAGGTGTACAGTTGCTTATGACCATGATTTCCGCGCAGGAGGAGGCGTTTCTTGACGAATGCGCCGACTTCGCGCACCGCAACATTATAAGCAAATTGAAAAGCGCGGTCTTAGCCGGAGAATCCCAACATTGAGAGCGGAGCGTGACAAGTTTCCGGTTTCACTTTTCAGCTTTCAGGACATTGTAACATCGATTACCGGCATCATGTTTCTGGTAGCGGTGCTGCTGGCCTTGGCATTGTGTGAAAGCCGCTTTACGGCGGCGAATACCCCAAAGTCCGATCAGGACGAAATCATCAGCCGCAAAGAGAACGAACTGCGCGAACTCCGAAAAAAAGCGGCGGCGACGGTTCCTGCCGGGCAGCGGCCGGAATTGATCCGGCAGGTGAACCTGCTTCGCCGAGAAACCGCCGCATTGCCCGCGCCGGACCCGGCGGCGGAGGCGCGGCACAACGCGAAACTTCGTGAGCTTTGGGAGCAGATCGAGCGACAGACGGCGGCAAACGCGCAGTCGCAGACGCATTTTGAACAATTATCGCAGGAGCTGGCGGCGGAAAAGCAGCGGATGCGTTTTGAGGTGGACCCCTCGGAAAAACGCCACCCGGTATTTTTGGATTGCCGCCAAGATCGTATCGAGGTATTGAACGGCGGCGAAACGCAAACGCTTGAATTCGATCCGGAGCGGCTGGACGAATTGATCCGCCGGGCAACATCCGGGCACCGCCCCCAGCTGGAATATTTTGTGGTGCTGGCCAGACCCTCCTCGTTTGGATATGCCGAAGAACTTCTTACACGGTTGCTGATCGCGGGCTTTGATCGCGGATGCGAGGTTTTGCCCGAACAGACCGCCGCGCTTTTTGACGGCACCACGGAGGCGGCGCAATGAGCCGGGCAAAGCGACAACCAGGTTCAAGTCTGGAACTCCTGCTTGACACCATGTGCAACACCTTTGGCGGAGTGATGTTCATCGCCATTGCGCTGGCGGTGGTGGCCGCCGCATCGTCGGAGCAGATGGCCAAGCCGTCCGCCGGGAGCGACACGGCCGACCGCAAATTGACGAGGCTTGCCGAGCAAATAAAGTTGTATAAATATACCGCCGCACCGGCTTTGCCGTCCTCCTCCGGAGACAAGGCGGAGTTGGAGCGTTTGACCCATTTGGCGCAGGAGGCCGAGACCGAACTTGCAACACGCCGGGACGCGGCGGCCCGTCTGGCCGATATTGAGCATAAGACCCGATCCGCGAAAACGCGCCTCGCCAGTCTGAATGCCGAAGCGGCGGCATTGGCCGTCAAGTCACGGCAGCTCCGCGACGAAACGGAGAAACTTCACCGGTCACGCGTTTCCATCGCGCTCCCGGCTCTGGCCGAATCGGAATTGATGCCATATTTTATTTTGCTTAACGCTGGAGAGGCTTGGCGGGTGGGGCCGGAAGTCGGGGCAACCGGGTTCACGCCGTGCGCCGACGTGATCTCCTCTGGACAGCCCGGCCGCATGACCTGCCGCCCCCGGCCGGGGAGCGGAGTTCGGGTGCTGGCGGGCGGAAAGTTCGCACCGGAATTTGAATCTTTGCTGGCCGGGCTGCCGGGCAACCGGGCTCCGAAGTTCGTAATTCCGGCCTCGGAGGCGGAGTTGTTCGCAACCGTGCGAAATGAGCTAAAACGCCGTAAAAAGATTCACGGCTTTATCATGCTGCCGCACGATGCGGAATTCACCTACACCGTGGGAGCCAATGCGCGTTATGAATACTGACGACCGCAACAAGTTGTTATCGCTGCTGGGGTTGGCTCTGGGGCTGGCTTTGCTGCTCAAGTGCTGCGTCGCAACCGCGCCTCCGCAAACATCCCCGGAGGGCGGATCGGGCCAAGGGGGTGACGAGCGGTCTTCCGCGCCGCCAGCCCGGGTGGAGACGCCCCGACAGCCGGTCGCGCCGCCGGCCACATTGAGGCCGCCCCAAGAGATACTCGCGGCGGCAACTCACGGCGAAAACGGCGGCGGCGACAATAGTAACGGTAACGGCGACGGCGAATTTTTCGGCACGGGGGCCGGTCGCTTCAACCGGGTGATATTTTTGATCGATATATCCAAATCAATGGGCGACGAGCACGACAGTGATTCATCGCTGGGGCGGGTAAAGCGCGAGTTTACCCGACTTGCCCAAAGAGCGGCTCCCGGCGCAAGTTACTTTGCGGTATTGTTTGACGGCGAGGCGACGCGCTGGCCGGAATACGGCGGGGCGGCAAAATTCGACCCGGCGGCGGGCTGGCCGTTCGCAGGGCGCAAGCGGGGCGGACGCACCGCGCTGCTGGCGGCGTGGAAGCTGGCGGCGAAACTGGCGCGGGATTTTCAGCCCGAAGCGTTTATCCTGCTTTCCGACGGCGCGCCGACCGACTGCACGACGGCGGAACTTCTGGCCGAAGTCGGCCGGGGACCGGACGGCAAGGTAAAGATCTATTGCATCGCGCTGGACGGCGACTCCACCGTGCTGCGCAAGCTGGCGGCAAGCCGCGACGGCGCGTATCGCTGCGAACCATCGCGCCGGACTCCAAAGTAAATGAAAAGTTAGCGGCTTTTTTTTATTTGCAATCAGGATGCTTAAGGTATATATTGCACAAAAGCTTTTTCAAAAGGGAGAAAAAAATGCCAACAGCCGGAAATCTACGGCGGGCATGAGAAACACACCGCAGCAATCATGAAATATATTTATTCACCGATAGGGTCAGGGCGACGGGCGGGATGCAATGAAAAGTAGCACATTCAATCTGCGCTTGTCCCACTATATCTTTGTAATGGTTTTTATCGCCATCGGATTGATTACCGCCGTTTTCTTCGTATTCAATTCATTTCTCAACCGGGCAAAGCTTGACGCCATAGCCAAAGCCGAGGCCGACCTTGTCATTGCCTCCTCAAAAATCGAACACTTCATTTTGCGCGCCGAAACCATCGTCGATATCACGGCCAAGACCATTGAATATATGATGAAAAACGGCGCCGGCGACGACGAGCTGAAAAAATATCTTTTCGACCAATCCATTGTTTACCGGGAGTCGATCAACAAGAATTACACCGCGATGTACGGTGTTTTCAAGGAAAAATATGTTGACGGCTCAGCGTGGAGTCCGCCGCCGGAGTATGATCCCAAACAGCGGCCATGGTATATTTTGCCGATGGCAACACCGGGCAAGACGGTCATCGTACCTCCCTATGTCGATGCCGACACCGGGGCGATGATCATTTCGATAAGTAAAGTTCTTGCCGACGGCATAAGCGTCCTTGCCCATGACATACGCCTCGACGAAATAGAGACCTTTGCCGACGACCTGTATCACGGTTCGGGATTCGCTTTTATCCTCGACAACGAGGGGCGGATCGTATCCCACAAGAACCGCGCCGAGATCGGGCGCAATTATCTAACTTCGGATATTGACAACCACATGAGTCGATTGGTCAAGCAAATAATCAGATCTCCCAACGGCAGCCAAACCATCACACTGGGTAAAGACGACTGCATCGTATTTACCAACCGCGTACCCTGCAACTGGCGCGCGGTGGTGGTGGTCAATCAGAGTGTGCTTTTTCACTCGCTGAAAAAATTGCTCTATTACGGTATGGCGGCGGCAATCGGCGTCATATCCATTCTCTGGACATTTCTGATCATAAGTTTCCGCAACCTCAATCAGGAACGCGACCGGGCGGTTGCCGCGGAGAAATCCAAGAGTTATTTCTTTGCGACGGTAAGTCACGACATACGCACTCCGTTGAACTCCATTATCGGGTTCTCCGAGCTGTTGAAACAGGGGATAACCGACCCCCGGGTTGCCAATGAATATTTCGACCATATCATTTTCAGCGGAAACACACTGATGTTGCTTATCAACGACGTGCTTGATCTCGCCAAACTTGACGCCGGCAAAATGCAATACAGTTATAACTTCTGCGATTTCTCCAAGCTGGTGAAACATGTGACGCGCTCGTTTGAGCACGTCGCCCGAAATTCCGAGCTTACACTCGAATGCAGGATACCGGAATACTTGCCCGAACTTAAAATAGACGAGCAGCGCATCCGGCAAATTCTGTTCAATCTGGTCGGGAATGCGGTCAAATTCACGCCGCGCGGGAAGATCACGATCCACACCTCATTAGCGCCGGGACGCGGCAACTGCGGCATATTGACCTTTTCCGTACAGGATACCGGCATCGGCATTGCCCCCAAAGATATCGAGAAATTGCTGAAACCATTTGTCCAGCTCAACAGCAAGATTCAGGGAACCGGTCTCGGGTTGTCAATCTGCAACGTCATGCTCAAACAGATGGGCGGCACGCTTTCAATCGAAAGTCAACCCGGCAGCGGGAGCATTTTCACGGTTACGATGGATAAGGTCGAGTTCCGGGAGCGGAGTTCCGAGACGGCAGATCCATTGACGGAATCTTCCGGCATAAGTCAGGCGGCGACGGTCGCGCCAGCAATGCTCCCGCATGGACGTGCGCTGTCTTTGCTGATTGTCGATGATATTGAACTGAATTTGAAAGTACTCAGCGCGTTGTGCAAAAAATCCGGGATATCCGATTGCGTCACCGCCAGCTCCGGCAAAGCCGCGCTGTCGGCTCTCGACACCCGTTCGTTTGACGCGGTGTTGACCGATGTCTGGATGCAGGGGATGAACGGCGACGAATTGCTCGCTCAAATCCGCCGACGCCCCAAAACCGCCGATCTGCCGGTTTACGCGGTAACCGCCGACGTGGAAAAGATAAGCAACTGGCGTAAAATCGGCTATACCGGTTTGTTGTTGAAGCCGATCACCACCGTGCGCCTGCTGGAATTCATCAAAGAATTGCAGCAGCACACCGAGATGGGAAACAAGGAATGATTTCCGGGATATAGCCGATGGGTGGCTTGGGCACAGCCGACCGATCAGGAGCGGCAAACCAGTGTGTCTTTGCCGTCAAACTCAACGGTTATCGCGCCTCCGTCCGGCAACGGCTGAACACAGCGGGCGAACTTCAACCCGTCGAAGTGCGGCGCAACCACATAACTGCCAAATCCGGGGGAAGCCGGGCGTATGCCGCAAAGCTGCCGGGTAATGATATTGGCGGGAGCCGCTCCCCAGGCGTGGTTCCAGTCTTGATTGGGCTTAAACGAATCGTCCCAAGCCTCCATTGTGATCGTCGCGCCTTTTTCGAGCATATTGTTCCAGCTACGAAGAGTTTCGGAGGTCATGAGTTCAAGCGCATACTCCGGCATGTCGAGCAGGTAACAGGCCTCAAGCAGAAACTGCGCGCAAAACACACTGCAAGCCATGCCTTTGGAACGGATGAACCGGGCCAGTTTCGGATATTCGCCGGGTTCGGCCACCCCGAATGCAACCGCAAATATCGCCGAATGCAGTGAAGCATGGGTACCGTTGACCGAGTCGATGAAGACCCCGTCTTTCAACAGATGCTTTCTGATGGCGGTTTTTACCGCCAAAGCCTGCCTGCGGTACGAAACATCTCCGTATAAGTCAAACATCGCATTGAGCGCATTGTATAAATAACAGTTGGGGACCAGATTGTATTGGCCGAATTCATAACCGTCGCGTTCGTTGACCGGCCAATCGACCAGATCGCGGATTTCCTCACTGCCGTGGATCAATCCGTTGCCGCCCATAAGTTGCGGGAGCAGACTTTTTTCAAGCCGGGCTCGCCACAGCTCCACCCTTGAATGATCGCCCGAATACAACCAATAATCACGCACGATCACCGGCATAAGCAGCTGCCATTCGGTCGGCCAGGTCGGATTGGTGAAAAGTCGTGAGATGGTGGATTTCGCGATCCGATAGTTGCGATCAAGACAAAAGTGGCCGAGCTGATTGATATATGCATCGCCCTCGTAAGGCAGACGTTCGCGATTTCCGTCGATATACATGCCAAACGCGGTGGTGGCTTTTATCGAGTATTTGCAAAATTCCCAAATCCGGTTCAGATTGGCGTTTGAACACTCAAATTCGGCAGCCGTGTCATCAAACTTGGCGTGTATTTCTTCGCGGATGAATTCGACTTTACCGGAATACCCCTCGATCCTGGCATATCTGAATGGAGCGATCTCTCCGCCCTTGGGCGGATGACACTTGCGCAACGCCGGGTTGGGCGCGACGTGGGCGGGGATCGGGAAACGGTATTCACACGTTCCCGGCTTCAACACGATGTTGCGTTGTGCATAATAGCGGCTGCCGCCGGGAGCCGGATCAAGATCGCCGTCTTTAAGGCATTCGCCGATTGCCACCGAAACCCGCTCGCCGCCCTTGCCGGTCAAAATCAGCTTCAGTCTGGCAAAAGCATCCTTATGAAAATCATGTAAAATGTGTGTCATATGAAATTATCGATCATGTTCCCAGCCCCGTGACGGGACGGTTGTTTTGGCAAACCACATTGGTCGTTTATCCTGAGACCTCTCAAAAATCCAATAAACGAGAAGATCAAATCAAAATAGCATGGATTTGTTGTTTTGTCAATCGAGGAATGTTTTTTTCTTTACACCAAACCGGGTTAAAATGCGGAAAACAACTTTCTCATGCGCGTAAAAAAAACGGGGTGCGACCGATTTCTCGACCGCACCCCGCTGGTTGAGGGGGCTTGATTATGCTTGGTGCGCCAACACGAGCGACCAGGTGTCTTCGGCTTCGACCAAGTCGAGCTTCCAATCACTGGTGGCACTGCCGTTGTAGGTGATGTTGGCTCCGGTGAGGTCAAGTATGTCCTCGCCGCGGCTGCCGTTGACCGAAACGAGCGTCCAGCTCTTGGCGGTGTCGGTGGTGTCAAACGTCAATGCAATGGTGTCGCCATTAAAGTCGTTCGACGAATTGCCTTTCCACGTCATCAACGCGCCGCTGTTGTTGCCAAGATCGAAGTTCCACGTCGAGGTGGCTGCTCCGACCATCTGGAACTCCTGCGCCACCGCAGTCGCGCCCTTGACTTCCACCGTT
>JAQVVK010000100.1 GCA_028698975.1 Victivallaceae bacterium | reverse complement strand
ACACGGTTTTGAAATAAGGCGCGGCCACCGTCGATGCGTAAAACGCGCCGACCGGCTCGTCCATGGTTATAAGCATAACGAAAGCCGGGTCGCGGGCCGGTACAAAGCCGATGAAGCTGGAGAAATATTTACCCGGGGCGTAACCCTTGCCCATGATGTATTTGCGGCTTGTGCCGGTTTTGCCAGCCACCTCATATCCCGGTATCGCGGCGGCCTTGGCGGTGCCGCCTTCGCGGGTAACGGTCATCATCATTTCGATCAGTTGACGGTGTGCTTCGGGGTGTTCAAACATCTGAATGGGCTTGGCGACGGCGGGGCGGGTGATTTCGCCGGTCTCCGGGTTCTCGATGCGATCGATCAGGCGCAACTGCGGCAGCCAACCGTCATTGGCCAGCGCACAGTAGGCGCGCAACATCTGCAACGGAGAAACCATGATGCTGTAACCGATCGGGAAACGGGTGATGGAGAGGCCGTCCCAATATTTCGGTTCGGGCAGCCGTCCGCGGGTCTCCGACGAAAACGGCAGCCCGGTACGGGTGCCGAAGCCAAATTGACGCAACGCCTGATAAACCCGCTCTTTGCCCATCAGCAGGGCTACTTTGGCCGTGCCGATGTTGCTCGATTTCTGAATCACCTGCGCCACCGTAAGCATGTCATATTGGTGGGAGTCGCTGAGCGGGCGGTTGAGATACATCCAGCGGCCGTGTTCGCAATCGATCGCGGTGTTGGGCGTGACGAAGCCCCAGTCAAGCGCCTTTCCGATCGAAAACGGCTTGGCGATCGACCCCGGTTCGATCGCGTCCTCGGCGATGCGCGACCGCGCCGCCTCGGGGGTGAACGTCGAGCGGTCATTGGGGTCGAAGCCGGGACGCTGCGATATGGCGAGTATGGCCCCGGTCTTGGGATCGGCTATCGCCGCATATATGGTCTTGGGTTTCCATCTGGCGTAAGCCTCGTCTATGCCTTCCTCGAGAATGGCCTGAATCGGTTCGCTGACGGTTAGATAGATGTTTTTGCCGTCCTGACACTCCTTTACCTGATGCATGCCGTAAGAAAGCGGGGTGCCCTGCCGGCTTCGCTCGTAAATGATCGCGCCCTCGCTGCCGCTCATCTGGTCATGAAGTTGTTTTTCCAAACCGAGCTGCGGCACGTCGCGGTCGTTTTCGACGTTGGTGAAGCCGAGCACGTTGGCCAGCATGGAGCCTTTGGGATAAACCCGGGCATAGCCGCCTTGATAACTCAACACATTGAGGCGGTTGCGTTTTTCGACCGCCTTGATCTTCTCCGCGGCGTCCAGCGGCACGCCGCGGGCGATCATGGCGTATTTCGACTCATAGATATCGGGCTTGCCGTTGGCGTTGAGGAGCGGTTTGCCATCGGAATCCGTGCGTACCCGGGTGGGGCGCAGCGCGTGAAAATACTCCGTGCGGTCACCCTTGAGAAAATGTGCCAGCAGAAACGCCAGTTTCCTGCGTTCGGCATCGTTTTTGAGGCGGCTGGGGTCGGCCACGATATTCATGCACGGCACGTTGCCCACCAGAAGATTGCCGTTGACGTCGTAGATTTCGCCGCGTTTGCCGGATGTGGTCTTGCGCGTGGTGTAGACTTCGCGGGCGCGCTGAAGATAATACTGGTGATCTATTACCTGTAAATAATAGAGCCGTGCGCCGAGCAGAAACGGCGCCGGCAACAGAAACAATGCCGCCAGAAATCTCATCCGGAACCGGATCGAATCACAACTGCCGGTCATGGCCATTATTAGATTTCGCCTTAGTTGCGTCCGTTGACCGTGCCGACGGCGGCAGACGCCGTCGTAATGCCGCGCAGCGGTATATTGGCCGCCTGTTCGACGGAAAGAATGCTCATGCGGGAGACCTGCCCGGATTTGGGCAGCGCAAGTTTGATGTTGTAGCGCGCCATCATGCTGCGGATGTGCGGCCAGGCGCGCAACTCCTCGCGGCGAATCCGGGCCAGCTCGATTTCGCGGCCGGTGCGGTCGATATCGACGCGGCAGCGGTTGATCGCCGTATCGGTCTCATTGATCTTCTGATTAAGGTAAATATAGCCGTTGACCACTCCGGCCAGAGCCAGCAGCAGCAGTGCAAGACGGCCAATACGGCTTACGGTCGTGCCGATATTGCTTCCGCTTGAACGGCGTACCGCAGTGCGCTGTTTGATTTTGCCGGGCTGAATGTTCATAACTTTTCTTCCAATATATTAAATTTTTATGTTTTTCAAACTGTTTTCTCAGCCGCCCGCAGTTTGGCGCAGGCCGACCGTTTGTTTACGGCCAGCTCCGCATCCTGTGCGGTCAGGGCTTTTCGGGTCAATATCTCGACCGTGCGTTTCTTGCCGCAGATGCATATCGGCAACCCCGGCGGACACACACACTCGGCATACTCGTGTTTCAAAAAATTCTTCACAATGCGGTCTTCCAGCGAGTGAAACGAGATCACCGCGAGCCGGCCGCCTTTGCGCAGCGTCCGCAACGCGGCGGGCAGGGCGCGTTCGAGTTCACCCAATTCGTCGTTTACCGCTATGCGCAACGCCTGAAACGGCAGCGTCGGGGCCGGCAAGTGGTGCCGGTCGGGACGGCCGTGCCCAAGCACTTCGTCGCAGATGGCGGTAAAGTCCGACGTCGTGGCAAACGGTTTGGCTTCGCGTCTTGCCACCACCGCCGCCGCCAGCCGTCTGGCCTGCGGTATCTCGCCGTAATCGCGAAAGATGCGGCACAACTCCGCCTCGCTTTCGCGGTTGAGCACCCGGCTTGCGGTGAGTTGGCTGCGCCTGTCCATACGCATGTCAAGCGGCCCGTCGGCTCTCCACGAGAACCCGCGCTCCGGCGTGTCAAACTGCGGCGACGATACGCCGATGTCGAGCAAAATGCCGTCCACACCGTCGCCCCAACCGTGCTTTTGAGCCGCGTCTGCGAGTTCGGAGTAGTTGCCCCTGACCAGCGTCACCCGGTCGCCGGCGAACTTCAACCGCTCGGCGGCGGCGTCCAACGCCGCCTGATCGCGGTCGATGCCGAGCAGTTCAAGTTGCGGATACAGCTCCAAAAGCCTTGCGCTGTGTCCGCCGCCGCCGATGGTGCCGTCGATCAGACGCGCGGGCGCGTCCGGTTTGAAACGCAACAGCGAAACGACTTCTTCAATCAGCACCGGAATATGTTCAAACGCTCCGGCCACGTTATTTTTTCCCCAGTATTCCGCCGAGCAGTCCGGCGAGATCATTTACATTGTCGCCCGCCTCCCGGATTTCCGCGAGGCAGTTTTCGATGCCGTCGTCGCCCTCCGGCAGCATCCAGTTGCCCGGCGCGCACAGCCTGATAAACGTCACCGCGCCGATCAGTTTAAGCGCACCGGTCACCCCGATGCGCTCCAACATGCCGCGGTCAAGCGCAATGCGCCCCTGCTTGTCGCAGCGGCAACGACGCGAGTTCGCGCCCAGATAGGCAAACGCTTTTTGCACCCGCGGATTCACAATGGCCTGACTTTTCAGCTTGTTGAAGAACTCGGCAAAAGTCGAGATCGGCAGCAGCAGCAGCGATTTCTCGGGGGCAGGGATGAGCACCAGCTCGGTATCGCCGTCTTTCCCGCGCCAATCACTGGGCAGCGACACCCGGCACTGCGTGTCGAGTGAGTGCTCGTATTCGCCCAGAAAAAGCATGTCAAGATCAGACTTCATATCCCTTTTGATTCCTAATTATCCCTATCTATACCTATTTTACCTCATAAATAGAAAATGTCAAGCCGAAATGCAATAAAAGTGGAAAAAAGATGACAAAAAGACGGCGGCCGGATAAGAATCGGGCCGCCGTCATGTCAAAGGCGATGTTTTTTTAGTCGCAGTGATGGGGGGGATGGCGGCGGAGAATTTGACTCAGTAGCCGCACTCTTCGTTCAGTTCATCGAAGAACTTTTTCATGAAAGCCGCACGCTTTTTGGCCGTCGCCCGTCCCGGCGCGGTCAGCATGCACCCCGGCAGTTTGCGGAGTTTCACCAGATATTCGCGCCACGCGGTGTCTTCATGGCTGTATGCCTCGGAGCCGAGTGCTTCGGCTCGCGTATTATGCACCCGGGCGTTTTCGTGACCGGCAAAAAGAAAAGCGCGTCCCAAACCGACCGCCCCCAGTGAATCGAGCTTGTCGGCGTCGTAAACAATGGCTCCCTCGCGGGTGGATGGTTTGTCTTTGCCGCGGTAACGGTGGGTGCGTATCGCTTCGGAGATCGCGGCGGCCTGTTCTTGGGAGCACCCCGCCTCCAGCAGGATCGGCACAACCAGTTTGGCCCCCAGCGCGGCGTGGCAGATCTCCCCCTTGGCGGCCTGTTCTTCCGGGCGCGCAATGTCGTGGAGCAGGGCGGCCAGATGCACCACCTCCAAGTCAACTCCCCGCATTTTGGCGGCGAGCGCAAGCGCATTGGTCACCACCCGCCGGGTGTGGTCGAAATCGTGGCCTCCGGCGGCGTGATCGAGCTTGTCGCGCACCAGTTGCTCCAATGCGGCAAGCCGTTTGTTGAAATCCGGCGGCATCATCCGACCAGCCCGGTGCCGATGTGCAGCAAAGTCCCGGCCTGAAACACGATCAAAGCCACCAGATAAGCCACCGTCGTGTAAAGTGCCAGTTGAGCACCGACAAACAGCCACGAACCGGATTCCTTACGCACTGCGGCCAGCGTCGCAATACAGGGCACGGTAAGCAGGCAAAACAGCATTATGCAAAAAGCTTGAAGAGGCGTATAACTGCGCGCCAGCTCTTTTTGCAGATGCTCGGCCCCGGATTCCGTGTCGGAGTCGCCCACGGCGTAAAGAATGCCCAACTGGGCGACAAACAGCTCCTTGGCCGCAAACGCGCCGATCAGCGCGGAACCGATCTTCCAGTCAAAGCCAGCCGGTTTGAGTACGACTTCGAGGCCGCGCCCGATACGCCCGGCCAGCGAATAAGAGAGCGCCTCCGACTTTTCGGCGGCCCGGAGTTTGGCGGTGCGGTCGAGACGATCCTGCTCGGTAAGTTCCGGCTGCGCGGCGACGGCGGCGATTTCGGCCTCGTACTGCGCGGCCAGACCGGATTTTTCGGGGTAGCTGTTGATTATGAAGAGAATGATTGACGCCAGCAAAATGACCGTGCCGGCTTTTTTGAGGTACATCGCGGTATTTTCCCACATCAATATCAGGATGCTTTGCAGAGTCGGCATGCGATAGGGCGGCAACTCCATCACAAAGACTTCGCCGTCGCTTTTGAACAGCGTTGATTTGAGCAGAAGCGCGGTGAGCAGAGCGATCACCACCCCGATGATGTAGAGCAGCCACATGGTGAAAGCCTGAAATTCCTTGGGGAAAAAGGCCGGTATCATCATCGAATAAATCGGCAGTCGCGCCCCGCAGCTCATGAAAGGCACGATCATTATGGTGGTCAGGCGGTCGCAGCGGTTGTCGATAGTGCGGGTGGCCATCACCGCCGGCACCGAGCAGCCGAAACCGAGCAGCATCGGAATGAAGCTTTTGCCGTGCAGACCGAACTTGTGCATGAATCCGTCGGTGATGAATGCGGCGCGCGCCATATAACCGGTGCCTTCAAGAAAAGCGATGGCGAGAAAGAGCAGCAGAATATTCGGCAAAAAGATCAGCACCCCGCCGACCCCGCCGATCACACCTTCGATCAGCATGCGGCGCAGAAACGGCAGCGCGGCGGCCGGCCAAACTGCGGAAATGGTTTCCGCGCACCACATAAAGAAGCTCTCGATCCACCCCATCGGGTACTCGGCCAGCGAAAAGGTGAACATAAACACCAGATACATCATCAGCAAAAATACCGGCACCCCGAGGAACCGGTTGGTGACAAATCGGTCGATCGAGTCGGAAAGCTGCCTCCGCCGCTCGTTGCCGAGCGTGATCGCTTCGCGGCAGGCTCCGGAAATTACTCCGTAACGCACGTCGGCCATCAAGGTTTCGCTGTTGATGCCGTTGCGCTGGGCGATACGGTCGCGCCACTTGGCCGCCTCCTCGCCCAGACCGTCGAATTCCGGCATGGCCGAGATGATCGGGTCGTTTTCGAGCAATTTTATGGCAAAATAGCGTGGCGGAAGTTTGCCGGTGTGAGCCGGTTGTCTACCCTCGACCTCTTCGGAAAGCGCATGGATCGCCATGTCGGTGACCGGCCCGTATTTTGGCTTCACCGGGCGGCGCGGCGTTTCGGCGGCGGCGGCTTCGGAAATGGCGGCGTTGAGTTTTTCCAGATTGGTGCCCGACGATCCGATGGTCGGAATGATCGGCGCACCGAAAAATCCGGAGAGCATTTTGAAGTTAAACGACAACCCCCGCTCGGTCGCGTCGTCGATCATGTTAAACACCAGTATCATCGGTATATCCAGCTCGGTAAGCTGGGTGGTGAGGTACAAATTTCGCTGGGCGTTGCCGGAGTCGATCACATTGAGCACCAGATCGATGTCGCCGGTCATCAGCTCGTTGAACGCCACCTTTTCCTCCGGCGAGGAGTTGGCCAGACTGTAAACACCGGGCAGATCGACCACTTCGACCGCGAGGTCGCCTATGTTGAAGAACCCGGTCTTGCGTTCGACCGTCACGCCCGGATAATTGCCGACGTGCTGGCGGGTGCCGGTGAGGTGGTTGAATATGGTGGTCTTGCCGCAGTTGGGGTTGCCGGCCAGAGCGATCTTGATGCTGTTTTTCATTTTTGTCTTTCTTCCGAATTATTCGACCGGTCGCACCCAGATGTGCATGGCGTCGCCGGCTCTGATCGACAGACTGCTTCCCATCACTTTTATACGCAGGAGGTCGCCGAACGGAGCGCGCCCCTCGACCCGCAGCAGGGTGCCGGAGACCAGCCCGAGATCGGCGAATTTTTTGACCCCGCGCAGATTCTCATCGACGCTGACCACCACGGCGGACACATGACGCGGCAGCTTGTCCAGCGCGATCACCGCGAGATCGTCGCCCTCGGCACTCACTTTGGGCATGGCGTCATCCAGATATTCGCGCAGCGGCGCGCAGTCTTTGCGCGACCGCACCGCGTCGGCCAGCACCACAATGCGTGACAGCACCGCGTCGCTGATGACGTGCTCGATGCGGCAGGCGGTGCCGTCGGCCTCGAAGTCGTCGATTTTAAGTATTTCGCTGAAAAAACTTTTGAGTGCGCCGTGACGGTGGCGGATCACCGCCGCCGTTTCGCTGCCGCGTGTGGTCATTTCGACCGGCAGATGCGACGAGTATTTGATGAGGCCGCGGGCGGCCAGACTTTGAAGTGCATTGGTAACCGACGGCATTTTGACCGAAAGCCGTTCGGCAATGTCTTTTGCATGGGCGTGACCGTTGTTTTCGATGATCTCGGCGATCGCCTCGAGGTAATCCTCCAAACTGCTGGAAATGGTGTTGTCGGCCATCAATGGAATCCTTCCTGTTTTCCATAATATACAGCCGGTGACCGTCGGTTTCAAGGTGTGAATTAGAAGAAACTAATAAAATAATCCGCTACTCGAATGTGAGCTGCCCGGCGTCGTCGATCACCACTTGCCGCCGCATGTCGATCGTATAGTTGCGGTGCTTGTGGCCAAATGGAAACCCCATCCAGACCGGGCATTTCAGTTTTGCTGAAAATTCGCATAATTCGCGTTTGACCTCTTTGGCGGAGCCGCAGGAGACGAATTCGCAAAACACCACCCCGGCGCAGTTTTCAAAATAGCCGAGCTTGTACAGCGACTCCAACGCCTTGACCCAAACGTGCAACGGGCGGCCGACACACTCGATGAAGATGATTTTACCGTCGGTCGACGGCCTGAAATCCGGGTAATGTTTTGCCACCCGTTCCTGCAGCATCAGGTGACCGGGGACCGGCAGACCGGAGCATTTCCCGGCACGCAACGGCTCCAGCTGGACGGCTTCCGGCTGTTTGCCGGCCAGCACATCGCGCAGA
>JAQVVK010000099.1 GCA_028698975.1 Victivallaceae bacterium | reverse complement strand
AAATGCTTTAAATAGGAGTTACTATGAACTGGTACAAAAACAATCAAAAATACGCTGGCCCCACGCTTTCAACAGCGACCATGCTTGCAATGGGGTACACCACCACCGAGCCTGTGATCGAACCAGTAGTGCCGGTCAAGCGTTACAGCAAGTACAAGATCGCCGCCGCGCTGGGAGCGAATGGTTACGCCGCATTGCTGGCCCGGATCGACGCCGCCGGGGTGCGCTACCTCTGGGACGTAGCCAACGAGCTGGCCAGTGACGACCCAAATTTTCAAACCTTTTTCGCCGGATTGTCCAGCGAAGAAAAAACCATGCTTGAAGTTTGCGAGGTGGAAATATGAGCGAGTATGAAATTGGCAATTTAACAAACCGCGCTTCAGGCGGAGCGGTGCTAAAACTTTCGGTCAATACGTCCGGCGCGGTGTTGAGCTATCGGACAATCGACGGATCGGGTTCCGGCGGCGTTTTCGCCCCGGTCGACGACGGCGTTTTGGCCTCGGCGGTGTCGAGCGCGGTTTCCGGCGCGGCGGTTTCGGGCGGCTGGTTGAACTCTGGCGGCGTGACTTCGCTGCTGGGATCAGGGGGGTATGTCACCAGCTCCGACGCGGCGGAGATCGCCTCGGGCGCGATCGCATCAGGAGGATTTGTCACGTCGTCGGGTGCGGCGGTGGTCGCCTCCTGCGTGACCGCGTCCGCCGCGTGGTTTGAAGTCGCCAGCGCGGCGGCGGTGACGCTCGACCGCGCCAACGGAGAGTGTCAGAAAATAACAGTTTCCAACACGGTTTCGATCACCGGCCCCGCGTTGAACGCGTCTGCGGGTTATCTGCGTTTGCTGGTTGACAACGCCAACGACACCGACGTTTTCGTAGAAAACGATTGCATTATAGAGAGTGCCGGCAAGTGGCTGGTCGGCTGGTTCTTCGATGGCGCCGCCACCCGGCGGATCAAAAACGCGGTCGAGGCGCAATGATGACAGCGCAAGATTTCTTCGACCAGTTCGCCGGCGGACGCTCAGCGGTCGGCTCCGGCGCGGTGCGGTATAAACGCGGGGTTTTCTGCAGCGGCCCGACGAATTCATCGGGGATGACGCTTTCCGGCACGGTGGTCAACGGTGTAACGGTGACCGGGGCGGCGGTTTATTCCGACGGGGTCGCCTCCGATTTCACGGTGGCGGCCGGTACGGTCACGGTTTCGCGCGGCGGAAAACTGGTGTCTCCGGTGATCGGCGGCGGCACGGTCACGGTTTCATCCGGCGGCAGGATCTCCTGCAGCGAACAGTCGGCCGGGGTAACCAATGTTTCGTCGGGCGGGAGATGGATTTCCGGAGCGTTACACGCCGGTTTTTTGAATTTAGACCAGGCGACGGTGTCGGCAGTGAGCATTTCAGGCGGCACGGTCTCGGTTGGCGGCGACTGCGCCTTGACGGATTGCGAGATGCGTGGAGGCGTGATTTCCGGTTACGCGACGCGGTCGGTTTTTTCCAATTTCATAATGACGGGGGGATCGGCGCGGATTTCAGGATATTTTGACAAAATAAAGAATTGCACGATTTTAGGAGGTGCGCTTAGTGTAAGTTCAGGTGCCAGGATCGATGATTCAAATATCGTTTCTTGTGATATTTCGATTGACGCCGGCGGAGTAGTGCAAAACACTTCGTGTATATATACAGTGTTTGCCTCCGCCGGGGCGACAGTAAACAATGTAAATTTTGCCGGAGACACATTTTATATTTGGTCAAATTGCATTGTTTCAGGTCTGGCCGCCTCCGCCGGAGTGGTGGTGATGTCGAGTGCCAAGGTCAATGTTTCAGGGTTGGTTATCACCGCCGGGGCTAAAATGATTCTCCCTCCATTGATCGCTGGAGACACGTTGACTTTTATAAACGGCAGCTGGTCGGGCGGAGCGTTCACGTTGACCGGCGGCGTCGCGTCGAACTGCCCGGTGTTTTCTGATTTTCACGTCAGATTTGGCGGAGTGGCCACCGGCTGCACGGTGTGTTCAGGTGGCAGGATGTATGTTTCCGCCGGGGGATCGGCGGTCGCTCCTGTGCTGCTCTCCGGCGGCGTGATGTTCATCTCGGCAGGCGGCAGTGCGTTTGATGTGGTTTCATCGGGGGGGACGGTCTACTATTATGCTTGACACGCCTAAAATAATCCAGCGTTCGATCGTGATTTTCTCAAAAGCTGAAAACGTCAAAGATTTTGATTTGTGGCGTGGCGTCGCGCCCCAGCAGGTTAAGTGTATGCCTCAATTTTCCGCCGCGACCGGCTTGACCGTGACGGGAGGGATCAGCAACGATTTTCTCAAGATCGCGCCGGACGGCGCGGGCGGTTTTTCGGTCAAAATAAAGAAGTGTAACTTTTATTGGCGCGGAAGTTTCGCCGCGACGCTCAAAACGGCCGGCGGCGACGGGTTTGAACCGGTCGAAATGTTTATCGCCATCCCGGTAATCATTTACGGCGCGGATCTGCCAGAGCTTTCGTCGCATTTTGTCGAAATGCCGGTCGGGCGCGACACGGTCGATGTGGTGCTTAATGGCGTGACCAACGCCGGGAGCTACCACACCGTCACGGTTGGCACGGGTTCGCTCCGGAGCGCGTCGGGTCATGAATCCGGGTTGTCGTCGTCCGGGGTTTACGACGCTGAAAACACCTGCATTGGCGCGAGGATTTCCGGTATTCCGCGCCGTCCCGGCGTTTATGCGTTTCAAGCCATTGTTTACTCCAACGACGACCGCCGCAACGTGACCAACCGCTTTCCCACGTCGTATCAGACCGTGGCGGTGGTGGTGTCGGTTTACGATCACGCCTACCGGCCCGACTGCCCGGTGGTGGTATTTCCAGACGCGCCAATCACGCACAACGCCGCCGCGCTGCGCTGCCTTGCCGTGCCGTCAAAATCCGTCTATGGCGACGATATTTATTTTGCGGTTGGCGATTGGGAGCAGACCGGCGCGGTTTGGACAAAACGAAAAGTCAAGACCTTTGGCACGTTTTCCACTTATAACCACATCTGGGAGCAAAAGATCGAGCTTTCCGGCGGCTTTTGGCAGTTGTCCGCCCGGCAGTACACCGAGGGGGACGCGATACCGTCATGGTCGTTGGTCGCCTCGGTAAAAAGCGAAACGTGGCGCACGTTCCCCCCAAAATCGGGCTGGCCGGCCGGCTGGGTTTTCGACGGCGACGCGAGGATCTATTACCCCGGCCGGGACTTTTTCGCGCTGGCCGGTTCGAGTGCCGGCGGCGCGGAAATTTTCGAGCAGTTGCCCGCCTTTACGCCGGATTTTGCCGGCTGGGATTATGGGGTCAACGAGCCGCCGTCTGGCGAACTCCTGACGCGCTCCGCCGCCGGGGTGTGGAGTTCAAACGTCCCGGTTGATTTCGACGCGTCGCAACTGGTCGAGTTAAACAAGGGGGTGGCGATCCCCTGTTTTACGCCCCGCGCCGGGGATTTGACGCTGGCCGCCGCCGGGGTCGCAAGTTCGATCAACGCCGACCCGACCGCGTCGCCTTTTGCCGTCGCCGCCTCCGGAGTGGCCGGGGGGAGCTGGTCGCGTTATCCATTGCGCCGTCTGCTCGACCGCTCAATCACGCGCCACGGTGCGCTTGAGATCGAGCACGCTTCATCAAGTTCGAGCGAATCATCAACGTTATCCGAAACCCAGGCGATAAATTTTATCGAGCGATATTTTTCCAATGGTTCGACTTATCCAGACTGCAAAAAAAGCGAAATAGGAAATAAACACGCCACTTCGTCGCAATCGTCGAGCGAGGAGAGCTTCACCATCAAATCAAACGTCAGCTTGTCAGCTCCGGTTTTGGGCGGCGACGGCGATTATTTGACCGAGCTGCGCGGTCTTGCGCTGGATTGCAATTCGACGTATTCAGGAGAAGCCACAGAAACCTCCCGCGACGACGAGCACGACGCCAGCGTAGAGCGTTACTGGGCTGGACGTATGCAGTCAGGAGGAAACTGGAACCAGGGCCAAACCTGCGAAAGCGAGGGGGGGTGGGAGCAAGTCCCGTTTCGCTCGACTTTTGACAAAACAAGTGAAACAAAGTCGACCACCCAAAAAAGAAAAAACGGCGGCGCGGCCGGTTGTTTGACGGCGACGCTTTATCTGGCCGACGGCCGCGAGTGCGACGACGCGGCGCGGCTGCTTTACTATTCGCTTTGCGCCACCGGGTCGCTCGCGGTCCCCACACAGGAAACCACCGAAACGTCGGGAAGTTTCGTCACGCGCAGTGAATCGTGGTGGCCGGGCCACACTTACAGATACTACACTCCGCCAGGCCACTCGAGCAACGCGGTCAATACGCCCACCCCCGCCGAGGTCGCAACATCGACCGGCGCGGCGTCGGGCGGCTGCGTTGCCTGTCTGCCTCACGCGATACGCTGGGCCTCCGGCGCGTCGGTCGAGGAAAAGAGCGAAAACCGGTCGCAATCCTATTCGCTTAATGAAACCGCGCAAAAATACGCCGGCACGCCGGATTCGCCGACCGGCGAATTTACAGAAGACGCCAAAGAGCTTTACGATCACTCGTATAAAATGACCGGCAGCGTCAGTTACTCAGGTCGCACCACGCTGATATCAGGCGCATTGGCCGCCGGATCGGCGACGGCGCAAGTCGTTTACAGCGTTTCACGCGACGGGAAAGTGATTGATTCGCTGGAAAAATCCGAGACTTGGGATTTTCAGGAAACCGGCGCGTCGGATCAGGCGAAATCCTTTTACAATACTTGGAAAACGCGCCTTGACGCGATGCTGCAAGATGGCGTCGCGTCGGACAAAGCCGGTGAAAACCAAAAGTTTGTACACGCGTTGAATCGCTCCTCATCAAAAAGCGAAAGTCGCACCACTACCAATTTCAAAATGGAGCAGATATGAAAATCGAGCTGAACCACGCGTCGAAAAACATCGAATTCTGGACACGCGAACCCTTAACATTTCACGCGTGGGACAAATGGCGCACCGTGCCCACCGGATTTTATTCTGATGGGATGAGCGTCCCCCGGATTTTCTGGCGGCTGATCAGCCCCCAGATCGGCAGCGACGCGGTGACGCGCTGCGCAGTCATTCACGACTGGCTTTATCAGTCGCACGTCTGCACGCGAAAAGAAGCAGATCAATGGCTGCGCGACCACCTGATCGCCGACGCCGGGTGGTCGAAATGGAAAGCCAATCTGGTTTATGCAGGGGTTCGAATTGGCGGTGCTTCACATTGGGGGGATGAAAAGTGACTGCCTTTGAACGCGAAGTCATCGACCGCCTCGCCCGGATCGAAGAGCAAAACATAACGCAGTTCCACCGCCTCGAAAAATTGGAAAAAACTGTGAACGGAAACGGTGTGGCGGGGTTGTCCGCCCGGGGCGAAAAGTTGGAAACAGAAAAAAGCCACAGCGGGAAAGTGATCTCGCTCGCCGCGCTGGTGTTGTCGCTGCTTGCCAATCTCTGGCAGGCATTCAAACAAAATTGACAAAACAAAAAAAGAAAGGATTTGTCAAAATGAAAAAACTCTTTGCATTGTTCGCCGCCACGGTTTGTATAACCATGCTTGCAGGATGCACAGCCATCAAATCGGCGGCGTTCGGTATCGCCTCCAATGGCACAGTGGTAAAGATCGAAACGACCGGATCCACCACTTCGGGAACCGTCGCCCCCAATCTCATGATAGGGACGGTGCAGAACTCGATCGCCTCCGCCCCGGCACTGCCCGGCGACGCCAAAACGCAAATCGCAGTGTCTTATACAGAAAGCCAGTCTGGTTTGGCTGCGGTTTTTGGCCACACAGCGGTGACGCGAACTTTTTCTTATGTTGGTTTGCCAAGCGAAACGGCGGAGCAGAGTAAAGTCAGGCTTGAAGCGGTGGCGGCGGTGTTGAAATCCAACGCGGTCGGCAGTCAGTCAACCCCGTCCGGCGATGAAAAAGCAGAAAAATAAAAGATCCGGCTTGACAAAAATAAAACTTGATGTTATTTTATTTTTAGTCTCATTCTTACCGTAGTGGCGGCCCCGGCGAAAACCGGGGCTTTTTATTTGGATTTTGACAAAATGAGCGTAAAAGTCTGCCCGGTGTGCCAAAAAACGTTCAGAACAGCAAATGGACACAAGGTTTGCTGTTCGCCTGAGTGCGCCCATCGTCGACGCAGTGAAAACATGCTCAACCGCTGGCGCGATCAGGACACTAAAAATATTTGTGTGATCTGCAAAAAGAAATTTACACGCACCGGCAACGCCAAAACCTGCTCTCGCCGGTGCGCGATCAAACTTCGTCAAAACTATCTGGAAAAAGTCAAAAACGAAATGTCCGCCGCCGCCCACGCGTTTTTGTCGAGTGTCGCGAAAACAGAGCAGTACCCAGCCTGCAAAACGTGGTCGCTGCGTTCGCCGGCCGGCGAGGTTTATAAATTCAAGAATCTGGCTTTTTTCGTGGCCAAATTTTCGGAACTTTTCACGCACGACGAGCGAAAGATCACCGCGTCTGGCCAGCCTTTGGCGCAAGTCATGCTGGGGAGATTGCGCCCCTCCAATAAACACCCCTCGCGCTCCTGGCATGGCTGGACGTGGTGCGATTGATGCCTCACGCCTCCGGTGGTTTGCAGAACGCTGCGATATAAGTTTCCGCTGCCGCGTAATTTTCGACCCACTGCCGCGCTTCGCTTTCGCCAAGTATTTCGATTTTATCACCTGCCAAAAAGTAGACGCCATTTTTGGTGCGATAAAGTCCTTCGTCCACATAGTTGTTGTCGCTGGGATAACCGCTTTCGCGTTCAGCTATCAGCGACGCGCTGGCGGTATCGTACAGCCTGCCGCCGATCACCCGCCGCATCCGCCGCCCGGCCGGGTGGTCGGTTATCTTCAGACGTTCCAGCATGTCGCCAAGCTCGATGGCGAACCTCGCCACCTCGTATGGGATTTTCGCTTTACCGGCGAGATAGGTTTGGATTTGCGACAGCGACCGGTTGGTCAGCTCGGCAACCCGCGCGGAAGTGATTCCGCGCGTCAGATTGGCAAATTCGATTTTGTCCATTTTCTTCTCCTGTTCAGCGCGTCGCCTGATCAGCCAGATCGATGAGTTCGTCGCGATCGTCTGGCGTGAAGAAGTCGTCTTCGTAAAACATCCAGTCAAAATCCCCGTCGACCGCGTAGCATATCTCGTTGTAGTCATTGGTGACGAAAACCGCGATTCGCGCATCGTCCGCCGCGTCCGCTCCAGCCTCGCGAACCGCGTTAATGAGTTCTTCGCGAGTCATCAAGTTGTGTCCCTGCAGATCGATGTTTTCCAGTGCTGCGACAAATCCGGTTTTGGTTTCGATGGTCATTTTTAATCTCCCTTGTTTTGGTTTTTGGTATCTCTCTCTGTCAACACTATTAATATACCACGTTTTAAGAGAAATGCAAGTGTATTTTAGAAAATATATTGAAAAAAAGACTGTTTTTTCTGTATTTTGTCAAAAAAAAACGCCGGGATTTTTTTTCGAAGTCCCGGCACGGCGTCGTTTGATTTTAGTTGTTGCTCAACGCTCTGATCGCAGCGTGAATTTCAGGAAAGGGATTGTTCACTTCGTTTTCGATTTTGCCATTTTCGAGAATCGCGACATAATCAAACTTTTTGAGACCATAAATACGAACGTGTTTTCCCTTGCTCCAGATCCTGAGATCGAGTTCCCTGCGTCCACTGTCAGAGAACATCTTGTTGATCGTTTCGATGTATTTCTCTGCGATGGCGATTCGTTCGTTGATGGTCAAGTTCATTTTTCAATCTCCCTTGTTTTGGTTTTTGGTATCTCTCTCTGTCAACACTATTAATATACCACGTTTTAAGAGAAATACAAGTGTATTTTAGAATAAATACAGAAAAAATGATGTTTTTTCTGTATTTTGTCAAAAAAAATACAGATCGTCAAAACCACTTAAACAAAAATC
>JAQVVK010000098.1 GCA_028698975.1 Victivallaceae bacterium | reverse complement strand
GGGGTTGTCGTTTTGATGACGGAGCATACCGGATATACCGCGACGGCGGAGTCGCTTTTGGCCATTCTTGAGCGGTTGCGCGCTCCCGGCGGCTGTCCGTGGGATCGTGAGCAAACCCGCGAAACGCTGGCCCGCTGTCTGGCCGGCGAAGTGGCCGAGCTGCTTGACGCCATCGACCGCCAAAAGCCGGCCGACATCTGCGAGGAGCTGGGCGATGTGCTGATGAATGTGTTGTTTCAGGCGGTGGTGGCCGCCGAGCGCGGTGAATTCACCGCCGAGGACATGTATCGCGGCATTGTGGACAAGATGATCCGCCGCCACGAGCATATTTTTGGCGCGGCGCATGCCGAAACGCCCGACGAAGTGCGGGCGATCTGGGAAAAGGTCAAGGCGCGCGAACACGCCGCTTCTCCGGCTCCGGCCTCGATTTTAGACAAGATACCGCAGTCGCTGTCTGCGCTTGACCGGGCTGAAAAACTTCAGAAAAAGGCGGCCAAGGTCGGTTTTGACTGGCCCGATCAGAATGGCGTGCTTGACAAGATACAGGAGGAACTCGACGAATTGCGTGCGGCGGCCGCCTCCGGCGACGAAGCGGCGGTCGATGAGGAATTTGGCGACCTGTTGTTTGCGGCCTCGAATTTTGCCAGATTTCGCAAACGGGGCACTTCCGAGGAGTTGTTGCGGGCCGCCAATCGCAAGTTCGAAAGGCGTTTTCGTTTTATCGAGAGCGAATTGGCCGCGCATGGCACCGCTCTGGAGTCCGCCGGTCTGGAAAAGCTGGAGTCGCTTTGGCAGCAGGCTAAAATCCGGGCGGTTTGAAGAAAATTTTACTCTTTGGAGTCGGAATATGGAAGAACACAACGAAAAAGACGAGCTTTCGCTCTTCGCCGACGGCACCCCGCCGGCGGAGCCGGAAAGGGTGCCTGACGCGGAGCCGGTGACCGAGCCGGTGCCGGACGCGGTTTCCGAAATCATACCGGGGGTTTCCGCCGACGGCGGCACGCTTTTGCTCGGCCGTTTTGTCGACTCCGGTGCGGGGTCGCTGGGCGAATTTCTGCGTCATCTGCGTGAGAGCAACGGGTTCTCGACCGTCGATCTGGCCGCCGAGACCAACATCAAGCGCGATTATCTGGAGGCGATGGAGCGCGAGGATTGGGCCGAGCTGCCGCAGCCGGTCTATGTGCTGGCGTATGCGCGCAAACTTTTCGCGCTCTACCGGGTGCCGGTCGAGCGAGCCGACGAGCTGACTTCCGACCTGCGCGAGAAGCTCGAATACGAGCTGCCCGAAGACATCAACAAGTCGGTGATCGACCGCGAAGTAAGTGAGGAAAACGAGAAACAGCTGCGCCGTCTCACGCTGCTTTTTGTCGGTGCGGCGGTGGTGGTTTTGCTGGTGCTGGCGGGCGGCGGCATGCTGCTGCTGGCGCGCATGAACACCGCGCACGAGCCGGCGCCGGTCGGTCCGGAATTTGAATCGTCGCGGCTTTTGAGCTTGCAGCCCCGGCCGGAGATAAAAATAACCGAGCTCAAAATGCCATAGTCCGGCGGATAAACTGGAAAAAACGCAAAAGCGTGCTACATTAATTCAGATGGAATCGGTATAAATTGGTCGAGTTTGCCTTAATATGAAGTTATTGTTGTTAAACGGTCCGAATCTTCAACTGCTGGGAACCCGCGAACCGGCAGTCTACGGTATTGAAACGTTGACCTCCATCATGGATCGCGCCCGCAAGCTGGCCGCCGAGCTGGGCTGCGAGCTGTGTGACTTCCAATCCAACCACGAGGGCGAGCTGCTCGACCGCATCGGTCGCGCCGGAAAAGACGGGTTTGACGGCATTGTCATAAACCCGGCCGCGTTCACCCATACGTCGGTCGCGCTGCGCGATGCAATCGCCGGGGTCGCGCTTCCGGCGGTGGAGGTGCATCTGTCAAACGTCGAAGCCCGCGACGAATTCCGTCGGCAATCCTTCACCGCGCCGGTGTGCGTCGGTGTGATCGCCGGGTTCGGCGGCGACTCGTATCTGCTGGCGATCCGCGCGCTGGTCGCGCATTTGAATAAACTGAAAAAATAAAGAAATTCAGCCGGCCAATATGCGCCGGCAACACGGGAGCAGCCTTATGAACATCGAAGAGATCAAAACTATCGTCAAACTGATGAGCGAACACGACCTTACCGAATTCAAGGTTGAAGCCGGTGAATACAACCTCTGCATCCGTCGCGGCTCCTCCAACATGACGCCCATGCTGGTCGCAGCTCCCCAGCAGGCTATCGCTCAGGCTCCGGCCGCCGCTTCGGCTCCGGCCGCCCCGGCTCCGGCACCGGCCGAGCCCAAGGAGAGCATCGACTCGCCGCTGGTCGGCACCTTTTACCGCTCCGGGTCGCCCGACGCGGCTCCGTTCATCCAGGTCGGCGACAAAGTCACTCCGGATACGGTGGTCGCCATCATAGAGGCGATGAAGGTCATGAACGAGATCAAGGCCGAAAAGAGCGGCGTGATCAAAGAAGTCCTGGCCGAAAACGGTCAGGCGGTCGAGTTCGGCCAGCCGCTTTTTATTATCGGTTGAGACGGCACGGGGCAAGGTTATGTTTAATAAAGTATTAATCGCCAATCGCGGCGAAATCGCGGTGCGGGTCATCCGGGCCTGCCGCGAACTCGGAGTTCGCACCGTGGCGGTCTATTCGCAGGCCGATGCCGAAAGCATGCCGGTGCGCATGGCCGACGAAGCGGTGTGTATCGGGCCGGCGCAGTCGTCGCACAGCTATCTTTTGATCGACCGCATTCTTTCGGTGGCGGCTATTTGCGACGTTGACGCCATTCACCCGGGCTACGGTTTCCTCTCGGAAAACGCCTATTTTGCCGAGGCCTGCCGCAAGCACGGCATCGCCTTTATCGGGCCGTCGCCCGAGGCGATGCGCGCACTGGGCGACAAGGCAGTGGCCCGCGAGACCATGAAGCGGGCGGGGGTGCCGACCACGCCGGGAAGCGACGGTATTGTCGCTACCGAGGCCGAAGCTCTCAAGATAGCCAAACAGCTAAAATACCCGGTAATCATCAAGGCGGTCGCCGGCGGCGGCGGTCGCGGTATGCGTATCGCCCACAACGACGCCAGCTTGATACAGGGCTTTTACGCGGCCAAGACCGAGGCGGAAAACGCTTTCGGCAACGGTGCGCTTTATATGGAGAAGTTTCTGGTCAATCCGCGTCACATCGAGGTGCAGATCATTGCCGACAACTACGGCAACGTGGTGCATTTGGGAGAGCGCGATTGCAGCGTGCAGCGGCGCAATCAGAAGCTGATCGAGGAGTCGCCGTCGCCGGTGATGAATGCCAAGCTGCGCGAAAAGATCGGCGCGGCGGCGGTCAAGGCGGCCAAGGCGTCGGGTTACAGTTCGGCGGGGACGATCGAATTTCTCTACACCGACACCGGAAGTTTCTACTTTATGGAGATGAACACCCGTATTCAGGTCGAGCACCCGGTCACCGAGGCGGTGACCCGCGTCGATCTCATCAAGGAACAGATCCGGGTGGCGGCGGGAGAAAAGCTGTCGATCCGTCAAAAGGACGTGCAGGTTTACGGCCATGCCATCGAGTGCCGCATCAATGCCGAAGACCCCGACAAGAATTTCACGCCCTGTCCGGGCACGCTGTCGATGTTCATTCCGGCGGGCGGGCCCAATGTGCGTATGGATACTCACGCTTTTACCGGCTACCGGATACCGCCGTATTACGACAGTATGATCGGCAAGCTGATCGTCTGGGGGCATGATCGCAAGGAGGCGTTGGCCACCTGCCGCCGGGCTTTGGGCGAGATCGTTATCGACGGAGTGAAGACGACCATACCGTTTCAGAAGTTGATTTTGAATCATAAGAGTTTCATCGAGGGCGTCTACGATACCGGCTTCGTTGAGAAATTCATGCACGAGCGCGAAAAATCCGTCAAGAAGGAGAAATAATCATGAGAGCGGCCAAAAAGAGCGTTTCAAACGAATCCCCGGTCGCGGCTGGCGCGGCGGAGAATTCGAGTTTCGGCGACGTGTGCATCCATGAAAATGTGGTGGCGGCACTGGTCAAAAAGGCCGCGTTGCAGGTGGAGGGCGTGTCCCGTCTGGCCGGCAACACGCTGGTTGACAACATTGCCGAGATCGTGGGCAGCCGCCGCATGCAGGCGCGCGCCATAACCGTTGAGATGGGTTCCGACAATCAGGTGGCGGTCGAAGTCAAACTCAATGTGAAATTCGGGTTCAACGTGCCGGTGGTGGCGCGTGACGTTCAGAAGAAAGTCATTGAGAGCGTCGAAGCGTGTACCGGTATGAATGTTCGCAAGGTCAATGTTTTGGTGCAGGAAATCGAGGATGAGCCGTCCGAAGGCGACGGCGAGGCTTCTGAAACCCCGACAACCAGTCTTTTAAGCTGAATTTCAGCGGAGGCAAATTATGCATTTTTCCGAGTTAACCAATATGGATTTTTGGCGGACGCTGCTTTGCAACGACTTCAATCGCGGCTACGTTGCCGCGCTGATGCTGGTGTTGACGCTTATCGTGGTGCTGATGGTGCTGCGGTTGATATTGCATTTGATCTTTCGCAACAAGCGTTGCTCCGAATTTACGGTCAAAGCCGAGGGCGGCGATGTGGTGATTTCGCAGGACGCCATTGAAAACGCCACCCGTCAGGTGCTCGATGAATACAGTTCGCTTTCGGTCAACCGCATACGGTTGTTTCGGCGCGGCGGCAAATACACGATGAGCCTCTACTGCTCTTTTTGCGACGACGGCAACGGATTGCCGGAAGTGCTTAAAAATCTGAAACCGGCCATTGTCGGTACGCTTAAAAAGACTTTCGGCGTCGAGAATCTGGCCGCGATCAAGTTCTCGGTTGAATCGTTTTCCGCGGCGACGCCTATAACGATCCGCGAGCCGGAAAAAAGTTCTTCCGATGCTCCTCTTAGCCTCTGAGTCACCCCGCCGCAAGGCATTGCTGACTGCGGCCGGCGTCGAATTCAGGACGGCACCGGTCGCGGTAAACGAGCTGAAGCTGGCCGACTCACCCGAATCGCTGGTGCGTCTCAACGCCCGGCTTAAAGCCGAAGCCGCCGCGCTTCGCCATCCGCATGATCTGGCCATCGGCGCCGACACGGTGGTGGCCGACGGCGGCCGCTGCATCGGGAAACCGGTCGATATGGCCGACGCCAAACGAATTCTGCTGGGATTGGCCGGCCGCACCCACCGGGTGTTGACCGGGGTGGCGTTGCGCCGTATGGAGCCGGAAGCGGATCGGGATTGGGTGGAAACCACCTGGGTCACCTTTCGAGATTTCGATTGCCCGGTGGTGGACCGGTATTTGGAACTGGTCAATGTTTTGGACAAAGCCGGAGCCTATGCCGCGCAGGAGCATGGCGATCTCTTGATCGAACGCATTGAGGGCGACATTAACAACGTGGTCGGTCTGCCGCTGGAGCGGTTGCTGCGAGAATTGGCTCTATTGCAGTGAGAGCGCGTCCACGTCGGCGTACATATCCACCCCGTCCGGCGGAGTGCGGTGCAGCGCAATGACCCGCAATGCCTCGCGTATGAGCTTCAACCCGTTGCCGCGAATGGTCACCAGATAGCGGAATTTGCCTTTGATCCGTTCGATCGGGGCGGGAAGCGGCCCGGCGACGGTCACCCCCTCATGCGCGTAACGGCGCAGTTGATCGGCGGTTTCCGAAGCATAAGCGGCGACCGCCGCCTCGTTTTCCCCCCGGAAAAACACCGCGATCAGGTGGGAAAACGGCGGGTAGCCCAGCATCTGGCGAAATTCCAGATCGTATGCGCTGAATCCGTCAAAATCCAATGTGGCGGCATATTTTATCGCCACGTTTTCGGGGTTCATGGTCTGCAAAATGACTTCGCCGCGAATATCACCCCGCCCGGCCCGGCCGATCACCTGGGTAATCAGTTGAAAAGTGCGCTCCGAGGCGCGAAAATCCTCCATCATCAACCCTTGATCGGCGTTGATGATGCCGACCAGTGTTACATTGGGGAAGTGCAGACCTTTGGCGATCATCTGAGTGCCGATCAAAATGTCCAGTTCGCCGCGCCGGAAACGGTTCAGCACGGTTTCGTAGTCGGCGGCCGAGCGCATGGTGTCGGAATCCATGCGCGCTATGCGGGCCGGATGAAACGCCGCCGAAGCCATGGCCTCGATTTTTTCGGTGCCGGAGCCGGAGTAACGGATCTTGTCGGAGCCGCACTGCGGACACTCGGTATATGCCGGTATAACGCCGCCGCAGAGATGGCAGCACAAAGTGCCGCGAACTTTTGAGTAGGTGTATGGCACCGAGCAATCCGGACAGCGCGCCTCAAAAGCGCACGCTTCGCAGACCATCACCCGGGCGAAACCGCGCCGGTTCAAAAAGAGAATGCTTTGCTCGCCGCGCCGCATGCGGTCGCGTACCGCCTCGATCAGCGGCGGAGCGAAAAGACTGCTTTTCCCCGGTTCCGGCGGCGGGTCGCGCCGCTTGTCGTAAATGGTGATCCGGGGCGGCAGTTTGTCGTCGACCTGCGAGGCCATGCGGGCAAGCAGGAACTTGCCGGAATTCGCGTTGTATAGCGACTCCGCCGACGGGGTGGCCGAGCCGAGGATCACACATGCCCCCTCGATCATGCCGCGCATTACCGCCACGTCGCGGGCGTTGTAACGGGGAGCCTCCGACTGTTTGTAGCTGGATTCATGCTCCTCGTCCACAATGATGAGTTTCAAATTTCGAAACGGGGCGAAAAGAGCCGATCGCGCACCGACGGCAATGCTGACTTCGCCGGAGTTGATACGGTTCCACTCGTCAAAGCGTTCGCCGTCGGTTAGGCGGCTGTGCAGTACGCTCAAACGGTCGCCGAAACGGGAACGGAAACGGCGCACCGTCTGCGGCGTGAGCGAGATTTCCGGCACCAGCACAATGGCGGAGCCGCCCAGCTCCAAAGCCCGGGCGATCGCCTGCAAATATACCTCGGTCTTGCCGGAGTTGGTGACGCCGTGCAAAAGCAGCGTGTGCTGCTTGGTCTTGTGATCGAGCATTTCATAGATCAACTTCAACGCGGCGGCCTGATCCGGAGTCGGCGTGAGCGGCTTGCCCGGCATTACCGTGCTGTCGCCGAAAACGTCGCGCCGCACCTGTTTGTCTTCGGCGGCGATGATGTGGTTGCGTATAAGCGTGTTCAACCCCGACTGCGAAAACACCGCCGTCCGTTTTTTAAGCTCGTCGGCCGGAAGTTCGCCGCCGTTCAACAGGCACTTGACGATTTCAACCTTGGCCGCCGCCGACGGTTTCGGGGAGTTGCAAGCCACATAACTCTGCGCCGTCGCGGTGTCGGAAACCCGGTAGAGTTTGCGCAATTTCGGCTTGACGCGACCGCTGCGCACCGCCGCCGGCAGCAGCGTACGGATCGCCTGCTCGCATCCGGCGCAGTAGTAATCGGCCATCCAGCGGCCCAGTTTGACCAGATCTGGCGGTATGTGGGCGCGGGTTTCGGCGATGCCGATCACCAATTTGAGCTGGCCCTTGAAATCGCTGGTTTCCCGGAGGTCAAGCACATAACCGTCGCGGAAACTCCGGCCAAACGGCACTTTGACCATCATGCCGACCGCGATTTTGCCTTCCAGCTCCGCCGGGATCAGATAATCGAAACCGCGGTCGAGCGAAACATCGGTTATAACTTTTGCAACAGCCATGCCGTTCAACTCTTTTTGAGGTAGCTTTTGAGGTAGCGACCGGTATGCGAGGCGGCCACCCCGGCGACCTGCTCCGGAGTGCCTTGCGCCACAACTTCACCTCCGGCGTCGCCGCCCTCCGGCCCCAGATCCACGATATAGTCGGCTGTCTTGATGACATCAAGGTTGTGCTCGATCACGATCACCGTGTTGCCGAGGTCGCGCAGCTTGAAAAGCACCGCCAAAAGCTGATCGATGTCGGCCAGATGCAGCCCGGTGGTCGGTTCGTCAAGAATATAAACG
>JAQVVK010000097.1 GCA_028698975.1 Victivallaceae bacterium | reverse complement strand
GGCCGATCGCTCCGACCCGGCGCGCTTTCGAGATGAAGTGCTGGCCGAAGTCAGACGCCGGGCCTGCGCTCAGGTTTTGAGCCGTTTTTTGCAGCGCAATGGAGTCACTCCGTCGCGTAAACTCGCACTTGAGTATTTGACCAAGATCGATAAGAAAGTCCCGGCTGAATTCGCCGGTCGCTCCGTTGCGGAGCGCGAAAAATTGGCCGACGACCCCGATATGCAGCTTGAAGCGGCGTGGCGCAGTTATGTTGACCGGGTTGCTCCGGAGGCGGTCAATGTGACCGATGCCGAGGTGGAGGCCGCCTATCGCCTCAATCAACGTCGTTTTCTGTTGCCGGCACGTGCGCAGATCGCCGTCATCGAGATCGCCAAAAGCCGGGCCGGGGCGTTGGAGGCGGCGCGATCGGCCCGGGCGCGTCTGCTTCAGGCCGAGAATTTCGACCGGGTGGCCGCCGAGTTGTCGCCGGATGGCGTTACGGTGCCGACGGTTAAGGTATTGGAGCTTTATATGGCCACCGGCCCCGACGCCAAGACCAACACGGTCAGCGAGGTTTTGGAAGACGAGGGTCATTATTTTGTAGTAAAGCTGAAGGAGCGGGGCACTTTGACTTTTGTTTCGCTGGAAAAGGCTTCGCCGCTGTTGCGGGAGGAGCTGGCGGCGAAAAAACGCGCGGTGTTGTTGCGGACCGTGTTGGCCCGTATGTTATATTTCAAAACGATAAACTTTTAAAAAGGAGGCAGGGCATGAGCATCGGTTTTACTGAGGTATGTTTGATTATCCTGTTCGTACTGCTTATTTTCGGGGCGAAAAGGATTCCGGAGTTGGCTCGCGCACTTGGGCGTGCCTCATATGAATTCAAAAAGGCCAAAAAAGAGATCGCCGAAGAAGGTCGCGAATTGGTGGCCGAAGCGGAGAAAACCGCTCAAAAACAGGATCCCGCTTTGCCGGCGAAAGATGAGGAAAAGCATGAATAGAGTTTTGTCCATGACCGCTGCGGCCGTGGCTTTGTTGTCGTCGGGATGTTGCTGCATCGATAGTTGCGCCGAAAAGCGCAACATCGAAGATGCCAAGCAAATGATCCGTGACGGGCGCGCCGAGTGCGTGCTGGTCAAGGGCAAGCATATCTATGCCCAAGAGCGCGGTCATGGTGTAAGCCCGCTGCTGGTGGTCTATGAAACCCACCGCGATGAGATGCGCGGCGCGGTGGTGGTAGACAAGGTGATCGGTCGGGCGGCGGCAGCGGTTGCCATTTGCGGTAAAGTCCGTCATGTGCACGGCGAAGTGATGAGCGAAGATGCGTTGAAGTTCCTCAACGACAACGGTATAAGCGGGAGTGCTACACTGATGGTGCCGCGTATCTTAAATCGTGACCGCAGCGGACTTTGCCCATTGGAACGTTCGGTTGATGGTATTTCAGAGCCGGAGGCGGCCATGGCCGCGCTGCGCGAAAAAGTCGCGTCGATGAAAAACAAATAATAAAATCACACTAACTTGTCCGCTTTTTTTTGAATTTCCGTGAAGCGGTGGTATATTATGTGACCCATAAAAATACAGAGGGAAGGGGCACATGTTAAGCAGTAACAACCTGAATATTGCCGGACGCAGCGTATTGCCGAGCCCCGGGGCGATCAGATCCGACCTGCCGCTCTCGCTTGATGCGGTGGTGAAGGTTATGAACGCACGGCAGGAAATTTGCGATATTCTTGACCGCAAGTCGGATAAATTCATGATGATAGTCGGCCCGTGTTCGATTCACGACCCGGCCGCCGCGATTGAATATGCCAAAAAACTTAAATCGCTCAGCGAAAAAGTCGGCGACCGGATTCTGCTGGTGATGCGGGTCTATTTTGAAAAACCGCGCACCACGGTCGGCTGGAAAGGGCTGATTTACGACCCGGATCTCAATAAGTCGTACAATATCGAAAAAGGTATCTTCGTAGCCCGCAAGCTCATGCTCAAAATCGTCGATCTCGGCTTGCCGGTAGCTTCCGAAATGCTCGACCCCATTATCGCCCAATACATTGCCGACGCCGTGTCATGGGCGGCGATCGGGGCGCGCACCACCGAGTCGCAGACGCACCGGCAGCTCGGAAGCGGTCTTTCCATGCCGGTCGGATTCAAAAACGCCACCGACGGATCTTTTCAGATCGCGCTTGACGCCATTTCGACCGCCCGCAGCGAGCACAGTTTCATCGGTGTGCTTGAGGACGGCCATGTCGGAGTTTTTCGCACCCGGGGCAACCCGTACGCGCATATCGTACTGCGCGGCGGCAGCGGCCAGCCCAATTACGGAGCCGAATACATCGCGTTTCTCAAGGTCGCCATGCACAAGGCGGGGTTGGAGCACAGTATCGTGGTCGATTGCAGTCATGCCAACTCCGGCAAAGATTACCGGAAACAACATGTGGTGTTGGACGATGTGCTTGGCCAGATCGCCGATGGTGAACGTTATATCGCCGGGGTGATGCTCGAAAGCAACCTCATGCCGGGAAGCCAGAAGTTGCTGTCCGGGGTCAAGCCGGCTCCCGATGTTTCGGTGACCGACGGCTGTATCGGCTGGGATGAAACCGAGGAATTGGTGTGCAAGACCTGTGAAACATTGAGAAAACTCAAAACAAAATAATTTTTACGGAGAGTTCCATGAGCAGTTACCTGGCATTCGATCTTGGCGCGTCCAGCGGACGGGCGATCATCGGTCGACTTGAAAATGGCCGGCTTGAGTTGACTGAAGTTCATCGTTTCGCCAATGGCCCGCTGCGGCAGGGCGACGCGATCTATTGGGATTTTCCCGCCCTGGTCAACGAATTGGAGATCGGGCTTGGCAAGGCTCTGGCTGTCGATAAATCGATTTCCGCCATCGGCATTGATACATGGGGGGTGGACTATGTCTTCTTTGACAATGCCACAGGAGAGGCCAGGCGGCTGCCCTACCATTATCGCGACGACCGCACCTTTGAGGCAACCCGCAAGGTGTGGAGCCGTGTTTCGGCCGACGAACTTTATAAGGCCACCGGTATTCAGTGCATGTCGCTCAATACGGTCTATCAGCTGGCCGCCCACCTCGAACAGCACCCGGAAGATTTTGAAAACAGTCATTTTTTGACCATGCCGGATGCGCTTGCTTTTGCGCTCGGCGGCGATGATTCCGCCGAATATACCCATTGTTCGACCACCAATCTGCTTGATCCGGCGTCGCGCAACTGGGATTGGGAGCTTATCGACAAACTTGGATTGCCGCGTGCGGTGTTTCCGAAAATCGTGTCGCCGTGTTCCTTTGGCGGAGCGATCTCGGAACGGCTTCAGAAGAAGTTCGGCTGCGGAGCAATACCGATTGTCAAGGTCGGTTCTCACGACACCGCCAGCGCGGTGGCGGCGGTGCCGGCCCCCGAAACCGGGAAATGGGCTTATATCAGTGCCGGTACCTGGGCGTTGCTCGGTGCCGAGCTGGACGAGCCTTTTATTACCGCCGAATCCTGCCGGCAGTCGTTTACCAACGAGGGCGGGCTGGACGGGAAAATCCGTTTCCTTACCAATATCATGGGCAGTTGGCTGTTTCAGGAGTCGCGCCGGGTCTGGAATGAAACCGGGCGCAACTACTCCTTTACCTCGATGGAGGAAGATGCGCTCAAGACAACCCCGTTCAAGTTCCTGCTCAACCCCAATGACGCCACCTTTGCGCCGCCGGGAGATATGCCGGGCCGCATCATGGATTTCTGCGAACGCACCGGGCAGGGCACGCCGTCGCACGACAGCGAGATCACCCGCGCCATCTATGATTCGCTGGCATTTTATTTCAAGAACAAACTTGAAACGCTCGAACAGCTTCTCGGCTGCCGTTATGCGTGTCTTAACGTGGTCGGCGGCGGCACAAAGGCTGAACTTTTAATGCAGCTCACGGCCGACGCGCTGGGTATCCCGGTGGTGGCCGGGCCGGTCGAAGCGACCGCGGTAGGCAATCTTTTGGCACAGGCGATCGCCTTGCGCGAGGTTGACGATCTTGCTGCGGCGCGACGGGTGGTCAAAGCCTCGTTTGACGTTAAAACCTATGCGCCGCGAGCCGAAATGACCGCCAAGTTTGCCGCTGAGAGCGGACGCTTCGCCCAGTTGGCCAAATGAAGTTATATCGGGCGGTCGCGCTGCTGACCGTATTTTGGCTCGTTCTGAATGCGGCGGCGGGTGAGCGCGTGTTGCGTACCGCCGCCGGCGGGCGGGTTAAAACGCTTGATCCAGTGCTGGCCGACGATTTCGCCAGCCGCAACATGGTCGGCGCACTCTATGACACGTTGCTTGAATATGACTATCTGGCCAGACCGTATCGGTTGATCCCGGCGATGTTAGCCGAGCTGCCGACCGCCAATGCCGATCACACGGTTTACCGGTTTCGGTTGCGTCCTGAGTTGCGTTTTGCCGCCGATCCGGGCTTGGACGCAAATGATCGCGCAATCACCGCAGAAGACGTGAAGTTTTCGCTGTTGCGGTTGGCCGATGCGCGTCTGCACAGCCCGCTTTACTGGCTTATCCGCGGCAAGATCGCCGGAGTTGAAGCGTTTCACGAGGAAAGCGGCCGGGCAAAGGCGGGCGATTATGCGCTTTATGACCGGCCGTTGGCCGGATTTGTCATTATTTCAGAGCTTGAATTTGAAATACGTCTGGTCAAGTCCGACCCGCGTTTCCTTTATGTGCTTGCCATGCCTAATCTGGCGGTGGTGCCGCGTCGGGCGGTCGAGCGTTACGGCGAAGAATTTGCCCGCCACCCGGTCGGTTCCGGGCCGTTTGTGCTGACTGGGTGGATCAACGACTACAAGATAGAATTGAGCCGCAACCCGGATTTTCGCCGTCAACTGTTTCCTGAAGCCGATCTGGACAGCGACCGGAAACGACCGCTGCCACTGGCTGATCGGGTGATTTTTTTTCAGATCAAGCAGCCGGTTTCGGCCTGGCTGTTATTTCTGCAGGGCGAGTTGGATATTTCCGCCGTGGATAAGGACAACCTCGATCTGGCCGGCGGAGGCGGCGAACTGCCCCCCGCATTGGCGCGGCGCGGCATACGACTTTGGCGCATACCGGAATTTGAAATACGTTATGTCGGGTTCAATTTCTCCGACCCGAAACTTGGCAACAACCGCAAGCTACGGCAGGCGATGAGTTTAGCTTATGATGTGCAACTTCGGGTCGAGCACTCCGGCCGCCAGTTGATTCCGGCTCAAGGGCCGGTGCCGCCCGGCGTGGCGGGGTTCGACCCGGATTACCGCAATCCGTTCGCCCGGTGCGATCTCACGGAGGCGCGGCGGCTGCTGGCCGAGGCGGGCTACCCCGACGGCATCGACCCGGCCACCGGGGAACATCTTCGATTCACCTACGATCAGACCGGCAATACCTCGGCCTACCGGCAGTTGGGCGAACTGGCCGCCGCCGACTGGCGCAAGATCGGTATTGAGATCGAGCCGGTACTCAACAATAATGCGCGTTTTTATGAAAAAATGCGGCAGGGTAAATTGCAGCTTTTTCGTCTGTCATGGGTGGGCGACTACCCCGACGCCGAGAACTTTTTACAGCTGTTTTACTCTGGAAACATTGGCAGCTGTAACCGCACCGGTTTTGCCGACCCGGAATTTGACCGGCTGTACGAGCGTATTCTGCCGATGGCCGATTCACCCGAACGCACCGCCATCTATCGCCGCATGACGGATTTGATAGGCAAACAGGCGGCGTGGATTTTTGAGGGATACCCCATTTCGTTTCAGTTGACCCACGGCTGGCTGCGCAACTTTGTGCCGCATGATTTCGCCTTTGCCCGCTGGAAATATCTCTCGGTGGAGCCTGCTGAACGCGACCGGGCGAAAGAAACCTTTACTCCGCTGTCGTTTCGCGAACTCCGGTGAGTTTTCAGCGGAACCAAGCCAGCAGAAAGACCCCGGTAAGTATCGACGCCAGCGCGACCGCCTTTATCTTGACGTCGCGGTCGCGGAAGTACCAGCTCCCCAGTGCGAAAGTCACCACACAACTGCATCTGCGCATCAAAGACAATGTGGAAATATTGGTGTCGGGTTGACTTACCGCGTAAAAGTAGAGCCAGTCGGCGGCGATCAGCAACGCGCCGGTTGCCGGTATCGACCAACGCCATTTGAAACGGTGCATCGCCGGGGCGGCGGTCATGCGGGCCAGACAGCCGAGGCCGAGAATAAAAACAAGATCGACCGAAAACCAAAACTGGACAAATCCGCGGTCGATTTTCAGGATTCCCAGCAAATATTTGTCGTAGAGGGCGGACCCGGCTCCCAGTATGGTGCCGATCACGATCAATATCATGCCGTGGCTGCGCCAGGGGAAACCCTCGCGTTTGCCGATGAGCGAAAAGGCATAGTACCCGGCGAATATGGCCAGCATGCCCAGCAACTGCATGCCGGTCTGGTGCTCGTCAAAGATGAAGATCCCGCCCAGCACTGTCCACAGCGGCGAACTCGCCCGGATCGGCGAAGCGATCGAGATCGGCAGCTCGCGCATGGCGTAATATACGCAAGTCCAACTGGTTGCCACCAGTAGCGACTTGGCGAAAACCAGCCACCATTGATGGTTTATCGCGCTGAAGTAACCGGCCAATCCCCCGCTCAGCGCGGAGCCGGCGACAAAAACAGTCGAACCGGTCAGCGTTGCAAAAAACAACACCGGCATGACCGAGTTGTCGCGCACCGCATGTTTTTTGCAGATATCGTAAAACCCGAGGGCGACCGCCGACGCAAGAATGGCGGTTACCCAGCCGCCGGGCAGGAAATAATTCATTTAAATTGGCCGGTGCGTTTTTCAGGCGTCGACAATGGCGAACATGAGCGTGATCTCAAACACGGTCTTGCCCTCGACCCGCACCACGCCGGAACCTTTGCCGAACTTTGACTTGCCCGGAGGCAGCACAATGTCGATAACCAGCTGATCGCCCGGCGTCACCGGAGCAAAAGATTCGGCGCGGTCGATCGACATGAAGTAACCGAGTTTTCCGGCATTTTCCGGTCTTGACAGTACGCAGGCGCAGCCCGACTGGGCGACAATCTCGCAAAGGATCGCCTCCGGCAGCGCGATGCTCTGACCGTGTGAAAAGAATTCTTCGTTTCCGGTGATGTTCTTTACCGCCATCACATGCTCGCCTTCAACCTTGGCGATGTAATCGATGAAAAGAAACGGATAACGGTGCGGCATGAGTTTGAGTACCGCGGCAAGATCCATGGTGTTGTCCGGCCCTTTGTCGAATTCATTGTAAAGAGCCGGCATTTCGGCCGGATAATCGCGGTCGCGCACCGCAAGCGTGATGACCGCTTCGCAAGTCACTCCGGAGCGGTTTTCGACCTTGCCCTTGAATGTTGCGGACTCGGCGGAGCATTCCTGCACCTCCACGGTTATCATGGCACGGTCGCCCGGGTTGTTGGGGCGGCGGAACTTGACTTTTTCGACCAGCTTCATGTAAACGTCGCGCTTGCCGCCCGGATCGAGAATGCCGCGCACCGCCAGCTCGCCGAGCTGCTTCATGGCTTCGACCTGAAGAACTCCGGGCATGATCGGCTGTACCGGGAAATGACCCTGGAAAAATAATTCGTTCATGGTAAGGTTTTTAAGCCCGTGCCAAACATTTTCCGAAATCTGTTCGGCGCGGTCGAGCATGAGCATCGGACTGCGCTGAGGCAAAATGTTTCTGATGTCGTTGAGATTGAGTACCTTGTTCATAATCGACTTGTCCTGCGCTGCTATTGTTGCTTTGATTGGGCCATGTCGGCCAATATTTTGCCGGCCAGCTCCACGTTGTTCTGGTGGCCGGGACGAATGGCAATTACCGTGCCGGTGAGCCTGCGCCCGGTAAGATAAAGATCCCCTACAATGTCGAGTATCTTGTGGCGCACGATCTCGTCTTGAAACCTCAGCCCCTCCTTGCAGATGATCGCCCCGTCGTGGATGATCGCCGCCGCGTCAAGGCTGCCGCCCTTGACCAGACCCATCGCCAAAAGCTGCTTCAGGTCGCCGTAATCGACAAACGTGCGGCCGGGCGCGATTTCCGCCCGGTAACTTTCGGGGGTCACCGCGACTTCGTAAAACTGCGGATCGACCGGACAGCCGCGGAAAGTGGTCACGCAGGAGATCCGCAGCCC
>JAQVVK010000096.1 GCA_028698975.1 Victivallaceae bacterium | reverse complement strand
GACATCGACCCGACCGGCGTAACGACTGCCGATCGACCGCTTGAACTCTTCCTCAATATCATGGCGTATCACAAACACCACCCGGTCAAAACCGCTCCGCAGAGCGTCAAATACCGAGTAATCCATGATGGTTTCACCCGACGGCCCCACCTGATCGAGCTGCTTCAACCCGCCGTAACGACTGCCCATACCGGCCGCCAATACCAGCAACGTCATCTTGTTCATCGCTTCTCTTCCTGTTTTGAAATACTGTAAATGAATAGGCGACAACCCGCGTCGCCGGGTAACTCAAAAGTTTCGGTCTTGCGCCACTCCACCCCCGACCGACCGCAGAGCTTGGCCAGCGCCGGCAAGTCCTCGTCGGCTTGAACCGGCGTCTTGTAGAGTATGAAACGCCCGCCGTGCGCGCTCAGCCCCTCGGCGTCGCCCCAGATCACCGGAGCCGGAGCCACCGCCCGCGCGGTCAACACGTCAAACCGCCCGCGAAATCCCCGCTGGTGCGCCAGCTCGTTGGAGCGGCCATGCACCGCCTTGAGATTGGCGATCCCCAATTCTGAAGCGGCACGTTCGACAAAAGCCACTTTTTTGCCGGTGGAGTCGATCGCCGTGACCCGCAACTGCGGAAACGCCAACGCCAGAGCCAGCGACGGGAACCCCGCCCCGCAGCCGATGTCGATCAGGTGAAGCGGCGACGACGCGATTTCCGGGAAATATCGCGCAATCGCCAGCGAGTCAGCGATATGCTTCACCGCGAACTCCTCCTCGCCAACAATCCGGGTCAAATTCACATGGGTATTGGCTTCGACCAGCAGTGCGCGAAGTTTTTCACAGCGGCCGGCAAATGCCGCCGCTTCTTTCACTCCGCACCCGGCGGCCCATTGTGTCAAGTCGAAATTCATTTTATCGCTCCGGTAAGATAAGCCGCCATCCACAAAAGCAACACCGAGCACCAGCCGAGAAACAACCCGGACACCGTCCGCCACCAAGGTTTCGCCGCGATCAGCCGCAGCCAGTCGCGGAAAGCGCACGGCCGCCCGGAAATCCAGATGCCGCCCAATCCAAAAATCCAGCCGCTCACCGCCGCGGCGGCCAGCAGCGGACTCGACTGCGCATACGCCCCGTGAATAAACACATAGCTTCCCAAAATCATCGCTCCACCCAACGCCCGCGCAAAAGGGTAATCTATAAAGAAATACCCCAGCACCGGCACCATCAACGCCAGCGGATAAAGCAGCGGCAGCATAAAATCCGGCGTCACCGCCCGCGCATAAGGTACGCAGAGCAGCAGCACCGCCCAGCCGAGCAACATGCCGGGGAACTTTGCCCGCGGCAGCGGTTCGATCTTTTTGAGCGAATCCGGCCTCAGCCAAAACACCATTACGGTCACCCCGGCCAGCAGCAGCGAACCGATCAGCAGAGCAAACGCAAAAACCACTCTTTCGTTCATCGGGAAATCCCTTCGTATTGGGTGCGCCAGTCATCGATCAGACGACGCGCGATTGATCCGGGCGACGGCACTTGCGGCAGTTCGGCCGGCGAGAAGAAGCCGGCCTCGGTGATCTCGTCCATATCCGGTTTCGGTTCGCCCTGCGGACACCGCGCCGTGAACCCCAGCATCAGACTGTTGGGGTAAGGCCAGCTCTGGCTGGAAACATACGATATATTATCCACCATCAGGCCCACCTCCTCCGCGATTTCACGGGCGACCGCCTGTTCCAGCGTTTCGCCGGCTTCGACAAATCCGGCGATCAGGCCAAACAGCCCCGCCTTGAACCGCCGGTTGTGAGCCAACAACAGCCGGCCGGTCGGGTCGGTCACCGCCACGATCACCGCCGGTGCAATCACCGGGTAGAACACGCTGCCGCAAGAGGAGCATGTGCGGGCGCATTCATCGCTCTTGTCGGCCAGCTCCGCCCCGCATTTCCCGCAAAAACGGCGCGACGCACGCCAAAACCTCAACTCACGCGCCCGGCAGACCGCCACATCCGCCTCGGGCGAAAGCATCAAACGCGCCTCCCGCAATTCAAACTCGCAAACCCCCTCGGGCAACGGCGAATCGGGGTCAAGCTCGACCAGCGAACAGGGGCGGTCGTCAAGTTCGCCAAAACAGAGCCGACCGGCGACGCTCAAGTCGGAGCCGTTCGGCAAGGCGCGATCCCGACGCAAAACCAGCTTGTCGCCGCGCAGGGCGATCAATAACTCATTGGACAGTGCCGGCGAATTGTATGATCTCACCGGGGCGGGTCTGAAATCCATATTACTCCTCCACTCCATAAAAACGGGCCGCGTTGACGCTAGTCAATTCGGCCAGCTCCGCCAACGTCGTGCCGCGTTCGGCGGCCAACCGGTCGGCCGCCAAAATCAGAAATCCGGGGTGATTGTCCTCGCCCCGGTGCGGCACCGGAGCCAGATAGGGCGAATCGGTTTCGATCAGCAGCCGGTCGTCGGGGATCAGCCGCGCGATCTCCCGCACGTTGTCGGCGCGCTTAAAAGTTATCATGCCGGTAACGCCGAGATAAGCTCCCAGCCCGATGAAGCGACGCGCATACTCCGCCTCTCCGGTAAAACAATGCACCACAAACCGGCCGCCCTTTGCGGCAAACGGCGCAAGCAGGGCTTCGGCATCGTCATACGCGGCGGTCGAATCGGCCTTGTCGCGGATATGCACCACGGCGGGCAGGTCCCATTTGAGCGCAAGGTCGAGAAATTCCCCGAATACCGAAATCTGCACGTCGCGGGGCGAACCGTCGTAAAAATAGTCCAGCCCCAATTCGCCCACCGCGACCGGACGCGTCCCGGATTCAAATTCGCTGAAATCCTCGCCCGCCTCCCGGTAGGTCGCCGCCATATGCGGGTGTACGCCGACCGCAAAATAACAATTATCCACCGCCCCGGCAAACTCCCGGGCGCGACGGCTTTCCAGGAGGTCGCCGCCCATTGCGGTCATCCGCAGCCGGGTGACGCGGCCCAACTCCGACTGCGGCGGCACCGCCAGCGCGGAGCGTATCGCCGCCATGAATTCCAGCGGCGAACTCTCTCCGTAATAATGAAAATGTGTGTCAAACAGCTCCATTGTGTGTCATTTACCCTTGATGAGATCCTTGAACGATTTGCCCAATTCGCGCAATGCCCCGGCACTGGGCAGCTCGTCGAGAATAATCACCGGCGTCACCTGATCGGGAGAATCGCTGTCGGGAGTTACGCCGATTATCTTCAACTGTTTAAGCCGTTCAAAAATGTTGCCGGCGGCTCCGGTCAGCAGATGGCGCACATCAAGAGACGGCTCATCGAGCGTACCGGTTATCGGAATAAGTATCTCGGCTCCCGACGCGGCGATCTTGGCGGAAACGTTGAGATCGCGCGGCTCTTTCAAACTGAAACTGCCGCCGAATATCAGCCGCTTGACGGTGGGTCCGAAAAAACGGCAGGAGTCGATCTTTGCCACCCCGTTATTAAACTCCACCTTGACTTCGCCACGGTCGAATTTCACGCTCTCGAGCTGACGGCGCACGTTTTTATCGTCAAGCAGTTTTGACTTCCACTGGCTCAACTCCTGAGGCATGGCCTCGGTCAGATAGGCGATACCATCCACCGGCAGCAGCAGCAGCTTGCCGAACGGACCGTTGGTTACCCCGCTTGGAATATTGAGATCGGCAAAATCGAGCGAAACCCGACCGCCGAGCGAATCGACCGCCGGAGCCATATCCAGCACCCCGTTCAGATCGACATCGGCCGCCGAAACCGTGCCGGTCAAGCCGGTTTCGTTGTCGGTGGCGAGCAGAAATTCGACTACCGGCCTTATTTCAAGCGGGGCGGCCCCCCGCATGTGCCAACGCCAGTTCACCCCGCCGGACGGGCGATTGCCCAGCAAAACGCCTCCGGTATAGACCGACTTATTCAAACCGAGCTTGAGATCGTCGCTGCGCAGAGTGCCGCCACCCGCCTTGAACCTGCCGAAAAGCGAACCGGTCAGCCCCTCGTTTAATTTGAAGTGCCGCACCGCAAGATCGAGCTGCCAGGGATTGCCGCAGCCGACCAATGCGGGAGCGGATTCCCGCGCCGACTTGCGGTCGGCGTCATTTTCGGCCGGTTCGGCTCCCCATGCGCCGAGCAGCGGCGGGATATCCAGCTCGGCTATATCAAGTTGATATTGCCCCGCCCCGCCCTTGAACAACGCGGTAAACACCGGATCGGAATTTTGCCGCACCTCCGCCGTCAGCGTCTTAACCCGGGTAACCCCGTTGAGACGGGCGGCATTCAACTCGAACCGCCCGGAAAACGGATCAAGCGCGGCTCCGGACAATTTTACTCCGGAGGCGGTCACACTGCCGTTTAACTCAATATCGCGGAAGTTGTTTTTGCCGTCCACATTAAATTTGCCGTCGATCCGGGCCTCCTGCACCCGGCCGTCCAAAAAGAGATTAAGAGTGTTTTCATTGAGATAGGCCAACTTCCAAACGCCGCGATAGGAACCGTCTTGGGAGTTCCAGACGCCGGGGTATTCCAGCCGGAAAGCGGGTTTCCCGCCGCATTTCACATAAAAATCCATCTCCTCGAATTCGACAACTCCGCTGCCGCGCACCACCGCCCGCAACGTGTTTTGAAAGGCAAAATCATGGTAGCGTTTGCCGTTCAAAGCAAAGTCCACCTTGTCTCCGCCCAGCTTGCCGTAGAGCGACAATTCGCGCAGCTCCTTGTCAAACACCCCGTCAAGTTTCAGACGGCAGTGCCCGGAGCCGAACTCCAGCCCGCCCCGGCGCGTCAACGGATTAAAGCGGGCCGGTATTAGGCTCCCCTCCACCGTCAGCTTGAGCGTTTCCGTAAAACGGCCGCGTTCGAAATCATAACCGATCGCATTGGATGAAACCGAAAGCATTTCGTCGCCGCCCTCGTCGGGCAAAACAAAGCGCAGCCGCCCCAGACGAACGTTTTTACCGCCCTCCGAAACCCGTCCTGAAGCCTCCAGCCAGCCGTTGCCGCCGCCAAACTTGCGCCAGCCGTCGGCGACGGCGGAGAATTTCGGCAGCACAAAATTAAGCATGCCGGGGCCGACATCTGCGACACGCAAAGAAAATTCGCCGGATTTGTCCGGTATGCGCCACGACCCGTTCAGATTCAACGCGCCCACCGACCGGCCGCCGCGACGTATCAAAACACTGCAACTGCGCACCATCACCTGCCGCCCCGGTACAAAACCGCCGTCAAGCGTCAACTCGGCTTCCGGAATCACCGTCCGGTTTTTGCGCCAGACGGCGGCGGCCTCGGTCAGCTTGAGCGCGCCGAGGATGTTCACCCCGGAAAATCGCTTGAAAAAGGAAAATCGCACTTTGCCGGAACAAACTCCGCCGTCGAGCTTCACCCCGTATCCGGGCGGCAGCAACGGCGCAAAATAACGCAACTCCAAATGGTCGGTATCGAGTTCAAAATCCTTGCCCTCCGGCGCATCGGCGTCGCTCCAGCCGCCCTTGACCGGGTCGACCAACTGCAAATTCAGAAGCCGCCGCCCGTCGCCGGCGACCGTCACCGCCAGCTTGCGCAGATCCATCTGATTGGTGGTCAAATTCACCGAAAAATTGCATTCGCCCTTCAGGTCAAAATCGGGCAGCTCAAACCGCCCGCCCGGCAGCGTCACGCCGCCCGAGTGCTTCACATCAAGTTTGCCAGCGCAAAAGAACCGTTCCCGCGAGAATTCGACCCGCCCCGATCCGCCGGCGGAAACCATCCCCGGATCGCACCCGGTGAACATGCCGACCCACAGTGCGGCAAATTCCGGGGAAACCTTGAACTCTCTTATATCCACCCGGCAGGCAAAAGGCTTGAGTTCCACCGCGCCGGCCAGCTCCAAACGGCTGCCCACCGTATCGCCGGAGCGGGATTCCAGCGAGAGAGACTTCACTTCGAGCACATCGGATTTCTCCGCAAACTCTCCGTCAAGAATGAATTGATCCCCGGCCAAGTCACGCCCCCCGGCGCGGCCGGTGATGCCGTTTAACCCGGCGGAAATCCGCCCCGAACGCGGTATGAAATCGTCACCCAGCACCACGTCAAATCCGACACGCGCCTTGGAGCCGGTCAACAGCTGCGCCGCGCCGACGTCAATCGTAAAATCCGAGGCCAGTTCGGTTGTAAATCTCTCGCCGTTGGCAAAGCGTTCGCATTTGCCGCGCAGATTGGAAAACACCGCGCGGCCGGCGGCGTCGCCGCTGCCGGAAACCAAAGCAAAGGTCGAATTGACCAGGTTGACATGCCGCAAATCAAGCCGCAACGGTGACGACGGGGCGGAATCCCGATTTTCCGACGGGGCGGAAGCGGACTTCTTTTCTTCGCTCCAGACGATCGGTACGGCCGACCACCGGCCGCGATCGCTGTAAAGCGTGAATTCTCCGCGCTCCACCAGCACGTTGTCAAGCTCGACCCGCCCCCCCAGCAAGGCAAACAGGCCGTAGCCGCACTCGGCCCGCCCCGCCTTGAAGTACGGATTTTTTTCCGAACCGATGCGAAGATCATCCGCCGCGGCGCGTGAAAACAACGGACTCCAATAAAAATTGCGGGCGACTATCTCCACCCCGGTAAGCGAACTCGCCGCCGGCAGTATCACCCCGGTGACAAACCAGTTTGAAGTCGCGCCAAACCACAGGCCGACCAGCAGTGCCGTCGCAACGGCACTGCGCAGCCAAGCTTGTCTGCTCACTCGCGGCTTCTTCATCGGTTTAACGCCCGCCGTACATCTTATCGACCTGCGAATTGAGTTCGAGCTGGAACTCGCGCACGTCGGCTTCGGTCGGCTCGGCTCCAATCAGTTTGTCCAACCCCAGCCGTCCCATCTGGTCAACATACCAGTCGGCGGTCGAGCCGGAGGCGAATTTTACCGTGCCCGAAAGCGCGGCCCCGGGACGCACCAGCTTGCTGATCTCGACCACCGTCTTGCCGCCGGCGGCAGGCGCGGCTTCCGACTCCGGCTCCAGCACATCTTCTCCGGCGGCGGGATCGGCTCCCGCAGCCGGGTCGGCGGCCTCGGCCTTTTCCTGAGTTTTGGCGGCTTCCTGATTTGCCTGCGGCTTGGGGTCGCGGGCAGACCAGTCGACCGAGTCCAGCTCGGCAGCCATGATGCGTATATCCATATAAGTATATTTGACGCCGAATTTAGCGTTGACCATACCTTGAAGGTCGCTTAATTTCACCCCTTTGGCCAGCTCGGAGGCCATGTATTTGCGGATTTCCGCCTCATTTGCGTTTGCCATTTTGCCTTGTACTCCTTTTTTTGGAAACCGGCGCACGACCGGGCGCGCGACCGGCTGGCGGAGCGTCCCGCCGAATGCTTTGAACCTTTTTGGGGCGCGCCTTGAGTTTGATCTCGATTGGCATGCCGACCAGATCAAAGGCGTCGCGCACCGTGTTTTTGAGAAATGCCAGATAATTGTCCGGGCAATACTTCGGATTGTTCACAAAGAGCACGATCCGCAGGGGATCACGCCCCGCCGCCGTCGCATAAAAAAGCTTCAGCGGAGCCGCGCCCACCACCGGCGGAGTATGCGACACAAACGCATCGGCAATGACCCGGTTGAGCACCCCGGTGGTGACGTCAAGTTTGAGTTGATCCATCACCAACGCCATGCGGTCAAGCAGCATGTCAAGGTTGCGGCGGTCGCGCGCACTCACAAATACCACCGGCGCATAACCCATGCCCGGCAGAGATGAACGGATCACCCGCTCCAGCTCCTTCACCTTGGCCGTATCCAGACAAAGATCGACCTTGTTGGCCACAATCACGCAGGCTCGACCGGCCTGCTCGATCATCGAAGCGATACGCCGATCCTGCGCGGTCATGCCGTCCACCGACGCCTCGACCACCAGCAGCACCAGATCGGCCCGCGAAATCGCGTTGCCCGCCCGCATTGCGCTGAACAATTCGACCACCGTGTCCACCTTGGCCCGCTTGCGCAAGCCGGCGGTGTCCACCAGCACGGCCGGACGGCTCTCGCCGTTGCAGCTCAACGTAAAATCAATATCTATCGCGTCGCGGGTGGTGCCCGCCACCGGGCTGACCATGACCCGGTCTTCGCCTAAAAGCGCATTGACCAGCGACGATTTGCCCACATTGGGCCGCCCCACCACCGCGATGGAGACCGGTTTCTCCGGCTCCGGGG
>JAQVVK010000095.1 GCA_028698975.1 Victivallaceae bacterium | reverse complement strand
TGCGGGCGTTTGTCTCCAAAACCGGGGTAAAGATATGCTGCTTCTCGTTGACGGAGGATTACTCCGCCGCCGAGCTTGACCGTAGAAGCAAGAAGCCCGAGAGCGACGATATCACCCCTGATCTAATATGAATAACCCCAGCCGTGAACGGAAATCCGTCCGCAGCTAAAATCAACAAGGAGAAACCATATGATCGGCACCACATTAAACAAGACATTGGCGCTTGCAACGGCTGTACTGATCGGTGCGGTCTGCTGCGGTGAAAACACATTGATGAAGTATCTGCCGGGCAGAGCGCGCTATGTTCTCTCGGTGGATGTCAAGGCGTTGAACGACCACCCGTTTCTGGCCGGCTGCCGCGACGGGATCGCCAAATCCGCCGAAGTCGATGTCAAGGATATAGACCGGGCGAAGACAGATCTGGCCAAGGTGCGTTCGGTGATGCTGGTCGGGTGCGGTTCGCAAAAAGGGCTGGCCCTGATCGAAGCGGCTGTTGATCTCAACGAAGTGGAGGCCAAGCTGACCGCATGGGGCGTAAAGTTTGAAAAGTCCGCCATTGACGGTAAAACCGCCTTGCTCATCAAGACGGAAAATTCTTTGCCGGAGCTTAACCGTACCATTGCGGTGATTGAGGTTGCGCCTTCCATTTATATGGTGAGCGACAAAAAAGATACTTCCGCGGCTCTCAAATCGGTTTTGGCGCAAAATAAAAAACTTGCCATCGTCGAACCCGCCGGAGCCCCGGAAGTCTGGGGTTTCGCCAATATGTATTATATCGCCAACGGGGCCGGCGGTCAAAACGCCAGCTACGGGCAGTATATCCGCGCCATGAAAACGCTTTCCGGCCAGCTCAAACTGACGGGTGAAAAACGCGACACGGCGGTGTTTTCGGCGAAGATCGCCTGCAATGACAGCAAATCGGCCGCCCAGATCAGTGCGATGCTTTTGCCGATGGTGATGATGGGAGCCAATCTCGCCTTTGCCGAAGATCCGGAGTTGGGTACGGAGTTCACGCAGAAATTCAAGTGCGTCAACAACGGTTCCGACGTGGACTTCACGCTGACGGTCTCTCCGGATTTCGGCGCGAAACTCATTGAGTTCGCCCAAAAGAAGAACGCCACCCCCGAATGCAATGCAGCCGAGAGCGATGACACCTGTGATGAAAAGGCACCCGCTCCGGCTCAAAAATAATGGTTGATGATTTTGGCCGGTCACAAAAAAACATCGCTGCGCAAGACACTTTCGCTGCTGCTGCGCAGCGGTGGCCTGATGGTGATCGTCATATCATTTTTCGTAGTCTGGCGTGATTTCGTAAGTGATTATCTGATTGACGATACGGTTTATCTCGACACGATCGAGGCGGCGGCCGTCAAACACGGCCTCCCGCCCGATTTGGTGCGGGCGGTAATACGTCAGGAGAGCAAATTCGATGTGTTCGCGGTCGGCTCGGCCGGGGAGATCGGGCTGATGCAGATATTGCCCAATGGCGCGGTGGCCGACTTTTACCGGGTCAACGGCGGAACTCCGCCGGAGCGTGACAGATTGTTTGACCCCGAGCGCAATCTTGACATCGGGTGCTGGTATCTGGCGCGGGCGCTTCGCCGCTGGGGCGGTTACCGCAACGCGATCGAGCTGGCGCTTTGTCAATACAATGCCGGAGAAAAAAGAGCAATGCAATGGTGTCCGGAGGAAGCCGACGGCGAAGTCATTCCAAGGATCACCATACTGTCAACCCGTAAATACGTCACCCGAATCATGCAAAATTTCAATGAGTACCAGAAAAATGTCATCTGAACGATCGCTGGCAATAATGCTGGCTCTGATCACTGCGGCCATTTCATCATTTGGCGGAGAAACGGTATGGCGCAATGATTTCTCCGCGGAAAACGAGTTGCGCGAGCACTGGAAAGCCGATGGTTCGCGCTTTATGGTGCCCCGCCCGAAGTTCTATGTGGAGCCTTCTAGGGAAGCCAAGTACGGCGGCCGGGTGCTGGTCGTGGAGTCGTTTAAGGGGTCGGGCATCATGCTCAGTGCGCCGTCACCGGTGGATCTGAGCAAAACCCCGGTGATGCGGTGGCGGTGGCGGCTGGTGCGACCGATCAAAATACCGCCGGGCACGGCGGAACCCGACGATCAGGCGGTGGTGATCTATTTTGGCGACGGCACGTTGCTGCGTCAGCGCAGTGTGGGTTATCGCTGGGAAGTGGACAGCCAGATCGGCAGTCACGGATTGCGTAAATATGCGGCCGGCATGATGACGGTCAAGCATATCTGTGTTGAAAATCGCCAGTCGCCCTTGAATAGCTGGATTGTCGAGAGCCGCGATGTGGTTGCCGACTATAAGGCGGCTTTTGGCGACCACCCCAAGCCGTATTTCATCGTCAGCGTCGGGGCCAACAGCCAGTACACGCAGTCGGACACACGGGCCGAGATCGATTACATCGAATTTGTGTCGCGCGAAGCGGCCGGGCTGGACAAAAAATGAAGTGGGGTTTATGGCTGTGTGCGATGGCGTTTTTTGCGTGCGGCATTGCGGCGGCAAATGACGATTTGGCGGCAGAAAACGAACACCTCAAGCGTGAGATCCTCGAACTGCGAGAGAAACTCAATGCCGAGAGCGACAAATCCAAACGGCTGCGGCTTTGGCTGGCCGGGGCGGTGGATGACGAGAAACTCAACGCAACGGCGCAAGGCGAAAACCTGTTGCGCGATCTGGCTTTGACGCGGCGGCGCGGCGACATGCTGGCGATACGGGCGGCGGAATTTGTCGATGAGATGCGTCGCACGATTTCGGGGCTGCCGTTATCACAGGTGCGGCGGGCCGAATTGGGGATGAAGCTCGACGATCTTGCGGAAGCGGCGCGAAGTTTTGCCGCGCTGAAACTTTCGGCGGGAGACGGCGACGGGCCGGGGGAATCCGGCGAACCTCTGGAACGCTGCCGGGTGCTGGCGGTCGATCTTGAATCACGGCTGGCGGCACTTTCGGTCGGCGCGTCGGACGGAGCTTTTCGCGGGCTGGTTTACCGGGCCGGTGCGGACGGCAAGGTCGTATTGCGGATAATCAACGTGCGCAGTCAGGTTTCGGCGGCGGAGGTGATTTCGGGGTCGATAGACATGCTGTCGCCTGGTATGGCGGCGGTATTAAACACAAAGAGGCATTAGAAATGCAGAGCATGGTTAAGATCGGATCAAAAGAATTCACGGGGATAAGACTCGAAACGCGGCATGGTGCGATTTTGCTGATACAGGGCAGCGAAGGCAACTTGGGTTGCGGTTATTTCTCGATGGCTCCGGCCGACCGGCTGGGGGATCGTTTTGCGGTGGTGACCGGCGTCAACAATTTCGACGAGATGCTGGCGGCGCGGGTGGCGGCGGCGAGTTCGGCGGCTTTGGCGGCTGGGGTTGAGATCGGCATGAGTGGGCGTGACGCGCTGCTGCTCATGGAAAAAACCGAATAAACCGCGCCCCGGCGGCTTGAAAACCCCCCGTCCACGGTATATATTATACGGATTATGTGCGAAAAGAATTGATTTACAAGCAAATAACCGCAATAAAGGAAACAAAAGATGTACGCGATTATCGAAACCGGCAGCAAACAATATACTGTCAAAACCGGCGATCTGGTTGATGTCGAGTTGCTCGGCTCCAAGGTCGGTGAAAAAGTAGTGTTCGCCAATGTTCTGGCCATCGGCGGAGATGACGGCAAGCTCAACGTCGGCACGCCCAAGGTTGAAGGAGCCACGGTTGAAGCGGAAGTCAAAGACATTTTCCGCGGCAAAAAAGTGGTGGCTTTCAAGATGAAGCGTCGCAAGAGCTATCGCCGCACCATCGGCCATCGCCAGAATTACACCCGCGTCGAGATCGGCGCAATCAAGGGTTGATGTTTTAACACACTAATGAAAGGTGATGGGGTTACGTCATGCGTTATGATGCCAATCATGCGTTGATCTCCACAGATATACCCGGATTGCCGTTGGTTAATCGCGGCAAGGTGCGGGATATATACGATCTCGGCGACAGTCTGTTGTTTGTTGCAACCGACCGGCTGAGTGCGTTTGACGTGGTGTTGCCCAACGGGGTGCCGCACAAGGGTGAAGTTCTCACGCAGATCTCGCTATTTTGGTTTGATCTGATGAAAGACATACCCAATCACCTTATCACTTCTGATGTCACAACTCGCGCAGAATTGCGGCCATATGCGGCCGATCTTCAGGGTCGGTCGATGATAGTCCGCAAGGTTGCGATATTGCCGGCCGAGTGTATTGTGCGCGGCTATTTGGTTGGCAGCGGCTGGAAAGATTATTGTCGTTGCGGATCGGTTTCCGGCATTCGTCTGCGTGAGGGTTACAAGCAAGCGTCCAAGCTTGACGAGCCGTTGTTTACGCCATCCACCAAGGCGGCGGTAGGCGACCATGACGAAGCGATCAGTTTCGACGGATTGTGCGGGGTGATTGGAGCGGGCAAAGCGGCGCAGTTGCGTGATCTCTCTTTGAAGTTGTACTCAACCGCCCGTGATTATGCGGAGAAGCGTGGAATTATAGTCGCCGACACAAAATTTGAGTTTGGTGAGCTTGACGGCCGAATAATTTTGGCTGACGAGGTACTGACTCCTGATTCGAGTCGTTTTTGGCCGGCGGCAGATTACCGGGAAGGGACGAGTCCGGTCAGTCTTGACAAGCAGTTTGTGCGTGATTATCTTGAAACGCTTGACTGGGGCAAGACTGCGCCTGGCCCCGAGCTTCCGCTTGAGGTCATTGAAAAGACATCTGCCAAGTATATTGAAGCCTACCGCATGTTGACAGGCCGGGATTTTCTTTCGAAGTAAAGGCGAGCCGATGCTTGATGCATCTGCAGATGCTCTGCACAGCTCTGCCAAATTCTCTGCCCAGCAGCCGCTTACGCGGCTGCTGGGCAGAGAATTTGGCAGAGCGTAGGCTGGGGCAGACCCTTTAATGCTTATTTTAACCGGCCAGCCACCTCGTCGGCAAACCGCGCAGCCGGGTCGATCGCGGTAAGATCGTACAGCATTCGCGCCCCCACCGCATCTTCCATCTCATTGAAAATCAGTCCGTCACGGTCAAACAAAAAATCCACCCCGATATAATCGGCTTTTAATTCGACGGCCAACCGTTCGGCCAACTGCCGCTCACCATCGCCCAAGCGACACACCTCCGCCCGCCCCCCCAGACAATAGTTGCTTAAAAAAACACCGTCAGGAGCAATCCGCACAATCGCCGCCACCGCCCGCCCGCCAATAACCCAGACCCGCATGTCGCGCCCCGGTCGCCCGGATACCCGCTGTACTATGTGGCGACGGTTTTTAAGCACTTCACGAGCCGACGCGTAATCGCTCTCGTCCTTGACCAGAAACACATCGCGCCCCCCCTTGCCGTCAACCGGCTTCATCACAAAAGGAAACGGCAACTTGAATTCCGATCCGTCGCCCGGCAAATACCAGCTTTCCGGCGTCGCCAGCCCGCAGGCGGCGGCCAACCGATACGAAGCCATCTTGTCGTTGCAGACCGCGCAGACCCGCGAATTGTTGAATGCGACAATCCCCATATCGTCAAGCTGACGCGCCAACTCGTTGTCCGGTGTGCGGCGCACCGCGAAATCCGGCCGCACCGTTTCGCCGCGCCAATCCAGCACCGGCCGCCCGCCAACCACCCCGCAATGCAGCTCCTCCGCCAATGCAAGCTGCAACAAGTGGCCGCACCGGGCAAATTCATCGATCAGATGCGCCGCAAACCATCGGTTGCGCTCCGCCTCAAAACGGTCGTATATCAATAGTCCGTTCATCGCACCGCCTCTTGCGAAACTATGCTTTCAAGTATGAGTTTTGCCGCATTAATCCCGCTACACTTGGAGATATTGACCAAATGCGCATTTGAGTTTACTTCGCAAATGAGCGGTTTTCCGTCCTCCCCGGTCAAAAGATCGACCCCCGCAAAATCAAGCTTCAGCACACGACAGGCGGCAATCGCGATTTGCGCTTCTTCTGAGGTCGGCTCCGCCGGAGCCATCGAGCCTCCGTGCGTCACGTTGGCCCGAAATTCGCCCGGCGCGGCCGTGCGTCGCATTGCCGCGATCACCCGGCCACCGGCCACCTCGACTCGCAAATCACTTCCGTGCGCCGACGCCACAAACTCCTGCACCAGCGCAGGCCGCCCTTTGAGAGAGGCCAGCCGCTCCGCCACTTCACGCGAACCATGTGCAATATAGACCTGTTCGCCAAAGGAGCCGAAACACTCTTTTATGACCACCGTGTCGCCCAACGCGGCGCAGACTTCGGCAGGAAAGCGGTCGCTCCGCCAGTCGGCAAATCCGAAATCCAACGGTACGGCGCAAGTGCGGGGCTGCGGCAGACGAACCTGCGCCAGCGCGGCGCAGGTACGCATTTTGTCGTCGCACAACGCTATGGCGGAGGACGAGTTGTACAGACGCAGACCGGCGGCTTCAAGCAATCGCGCCAGCCGGGTGTCCTTGTCCCAAAACAGCACAAAATCGGGTAAATCCAGACCGGCAGCCGGGTTTGGCGTAAAAAGCGGGGCAAGCGAAGCATTGTCGCGGTTTTCCAGCTCGACATCGAGTTCGGCCGCCGCCGCCAGCAACATACGGGTCAACTCGGCGAACTTGTTTCCGCCAAGATAGCGATTGGTGACCAGCCAGCCCCTCATTTGCGTCACTCACTGAAAACTACTGCGCGAAAGGTGGAAAATACGGCGTCCGCGCCGCGCCACGCCTCCTCCGCCAGCCCGGCCTTGCGCGACAGATAGTCGAGCGTTGTCGGCTTATCCCAACCCTGTTCGGGAGCGACCTGTGGCAGAAAAACCGCGCCGCGACCCCGGCATTCGAGTATGATGCCGTCGCGCCCAAGCTCGAATTCATCGAGCGACGCAATCCGGCGGGGCGGAGTCAAAATCGATATTTCAATGGATATTTCTTCAAATTCACCGGGGTCAAGCGGCGGAAACCTCGGATCGGAAAACGCCGCGTTTATCGCGTTGCGGCGCAAATTCTCTCCCAGCAACTCAAATGCTTCCAAATTGCCGATACAGCCGCGCAGGTCGCCCATTTCCTTGATCGTGACAAAGCAGGCTCCCTTTTCGGCAAGCTGCGCAATCTCCGGCACCGCCGGTGAATTTACTCCGTTGGCAAATTCGGCGGCGATCACCGCCCGGACAAAAGCCAGAATGTCGCGTTCCTCGCCGGGAGAAAACATTTTTTCGTCAGTTGCGGTCATAATATATCCTCCCGATGCCGTAAAGCACAAACGCCACCGTCGGAGCCAACCCCGCAAACGCCGGGTTCAGCGTGCCGTTCTTGCCCAGCACCAGAAAGATTTGCGCCGTGACCAGATATACCACGATGATGAGCACCGCCGTGATGATCGCCATCAGACTGCCGGTACGCTCGTTTTTGGTGGCCAGCGGAATACCGAGAAAAACCGCGAGGAAACATGACCACGGGAACGCGATTCGGTAAAAGAAAATCGTGCGGTATATCCGTTTGGCCCGGTCGGCCAGCTCCGGATTGTTACGCAATATCTTGCCGATGGTAAAAGTCGGCAGTTCCTCTTTGTCCTTGACCGCGTTTCCGATGTCGATCGGACTCTCCGGCACCACGGCGGCGGCAAAATCCATCGACTCAAAAGGCACCTCGTCGTGCATGATCGATGTGCCGGCCGATCCGCCCAGCCCCGCCGTGCCGCGATCAAAACTGGTGACCCGACCCTTCTTAAAATGCCACGTCTTGGTCTTGAAATCATAGACCGCATGGTCGATAACCAGATCGGTCATGCGACCGTTGAGTTCGCGCACCACCGTGCGCTCCAGCTCGGCGTCCGGGAGTTTTAGCATGGTTTCGGCCTGCTCCGGGAAATAACGCCTCACCGCCTCGCGGTCGATCCGCCCGTTTCGAAACAAAAGCTGGTCGAGCATAGACCGGGTCCAGACGGTTTTAAGCACCACATCGGTCTGTTCGTCGCGGTCGGTGAAGGTCTTAAACAGCCACTGGCGCGCGCCGTCGTCGCTGCGATAGGTCAGAAACCCGTCATAAGAGCGTTTGCCGGTGGCGGCGTCCATCACCTGCGACGCCCGCCGCTCGGTGTAGGGCACGAGAGCCTCGTTGAACCATACGTCCACCGCCGTAACCGCCAGACCGACCACAAAAATGGCTCCGCCGCAGC
>JAQVVK010000094.1 GCA_028698975.1 Victivallaceae bacterium | reverse complement strand
ATCTCCGACGGGCAGGAGCGTTTGTGGCGCGGCGTCTGGTGGGAGATCGCCGGGGCGACCGGCTTCATGTTTGTGCTGGTGCTGGCTCTGAATATTTTGGGCGACGCTCTGCGCGACGCTTTATCATCGCGCAGCCGATAAAAATATTTCAGCAGCAGCGGACTTCGGCAATATCTTCGGCGTCGCAGAATATCATGGCGAGGCGATCCAGCCCGATGGCACAGCCGGAACTCTGCGGCAGCCCACGGTCAAGCGCGTCGAAGAATGCGACCGGCTCCGGGTAATTGTGCATGCGCATGCGCCGCCGAAACGCCGATGCGTCGCGGAAGCGTTTACGCTGTTCGGCCGGGTCGGTCAACTCCCCGAATGCGTTGCCAAGCTCGATCCCGGCGATATAGACTTCCCACCGCTCCGCGACTTTGGAGTTGTCGGGCGACAGTCTTGCCAGCGAAGCCCGGGAAGCCGGGTAGTCGCAGAGAAAAGTCGGGTGCTCCAAGCCGAGTTTCGGCTCGACCCGGGTTACCATGATCTCGTCAAAATCATCGCTTTCGTCGGCTTCAAAGGCGGAAATCCCGGCATATTTGCGAAAGGCCTCGTCCACCGTGATAAATTCATGACTTCCGAGGTCGATCGAGTGGCCGCGATAGACGATTTTGGTGTCGCCGTCAAGTGTGCGTGCGGTTGAAGCGATCATTTCGGCGGTGAATGCGGCCTGTTCACGATAGCCGGTAGCGGCTTCGTAAAACTCCAGCATGGTGAATTCCTCGCGGTGTTTGCGACCGAATTCCCCCGAACGGAAGCAGCTGCCGATCTGAAAGATGCGCGACATGCCGTTGGCGAGCAGGGTTTTCATTTCCAGCTCGGGAGAGGTGCGCAGAAAGCCGTTGTCGGCGCGCACCGCCTCGATGAATTCCTCCGGAGCCGGAGCTTTGATCCGCACCGGAGTCTCCACTTCGCAGAAGTCATGTGCGTAAAACCATTCGCGTATGGCTCGCAGCATGCGGCTGCGCCGTTCGAGATTTTGCAGGTTTGTCATAATCTGTCTTAGAAATCGAAATGTACGGTCTTGGTCTTTTTTACCAGTTCGGCAAGTTTTTCCTTGAAGCCGTCAAGCTCGCCCGCCGCCGCCGCGACCGGTATTACGTCGATCACTTCGGAGACCAGCTCGGATTTCAGCAGCTCAAGGTTTTCTTCGGCCTCCGGCAAGTCCATCTTGTTGGCCACAATGATAGCCGGCCGTTTGGAAAGCCCCGGCATATACAAATCGAGTTCTTCGCGCAGATGACGCAGGTCTTCCCACGGCGTGCGGCCGTCAACTCCCGCCATGTCAAGCACAAACACCAGCACATGGGTGCGCTCGATATGACGCAGAAACGAGTGACCCAGCCCGACGTTGTCATGGGCTCCGTCGATCAATCCGGGTATATCCGCTACCGTCAGGCGGGAGAAATCCGGCATTTCCACCACGCCAACCACCGGATGCAGCGTGGTAAACGGGTAGGGCGCCACTTTGGGGCGCGCCGCCGAGATTGCCCGAAGCAGGGTTGATTTACCCGCATTGGGGTAACCGACCAGACCGGCATCGGCCATGGTCTTGAGTTCCAGTGTCAGGAGGCGGCGTTCGCCGGGAAATCCCGGCTCCCACTCGCGCGGCGCACGGTTGGTCTGGGTGGCAAAACGCGGATTGCCGCGTCCGCCGCGTCCGCCGATCGCCGCGGTTACTCGCGCGCCGGAGGCGTCAAGATCGGCCAGTTGTTCGCCGGTCTCCGCGTCGGTGATGACCGTGCCGACCGGCACTTTGAGCACGATGTCGTCGGCCTTGCGGCCGTGCATATCCGAGCCGCGTCCGCCGGGGCCGTTGGGGGCCTGATAGTGGCGGTTGTAGCTGTACGGCTCAAGGCTTTGCTCTCCGAGCGAGGCTTCGATGATGACATGGCCGCCGCCACCGCCGTCGCCGCCGTCCGGGCCGCCGCGCGGTACATATTTTTCGTGGTGAAAGCTGCAACAGCCGTTGCCGCCGTCGCCTGCCTTCACGCTGATTTCTGCTCTATCTACAAACATATTTTGTTGCTCCGATACAAAAAAAGCTCCGGATTGTTTCCGGAGCTTCCATTGAACAAAAAACGGGTGTCCGGCTTATCAGTTGGCCGGGACGATATCGACAACGCGCTGTTCCTTGTGGAACTCGACGGTGCCGTCGCAGAGTGCGAAAAGCGTGAAATCGCGACCGCAGCCGACGTTGCGTCCGGCATGGAAGCGGGTGCCGCGCTGACGCACGATGATCGAGCCGGCCGGCACGTTTTCGCCGCCGAACGCCTTGATACCGAGATACTGCGGATTGCTGTCGCGACCGTTGCGGCTGCTGGATTGACCTTTTTTATGTGCCATGATAACCTTTCCTTCTATATATTAATTTGTGAAACATTCAAAAATCATGCTTGTCGGGTATTTAACATAACCCGGCTTTCTCAAAAATCAAGTCAAACTCGGCAAAAAAAACAGCAATATTGCACCTAAAATAAAGCGAGATCGCACAATGACGCTTTTTTTATCGGGAACGGTTGAAATAAGTGCGGCTTTCGGTTACATTATATATATCATGACGCATTACTTAATTCACTAAGGACGGGCATCTATCATGGGCGGTTTTTTCGGTGTGGTTTCCGATGGCGATTGTGTTTGTGATCTGTTTTACGGCACCGACTATCATTCTCACCTCGGAACCAAACGGGGCGGCATGGCCGTCTGCGACGGCGAAAACCGCATAACCCGGCGGATACACGACATTACCAATGCCCAGTTTCGCTCGAAGTTCGACGACGATCTGGGCAAATTCGGCGGCCACGCCGGCATCGGGGTGATCAGCGATTACGAAGACCAGCCGCTCATCATTTCGAGCAAGTTCGGCTCTTACTCCATCGCCACGGTGAGCAAGATCAACAATATCAACGAATTGGCCAGCGAAGCGTTTGACCGCGGCATAACCCATTTCTCCGAATCAAGTTCATCCGGCGAACTCAACCCCACCGAAGTCGCCGCCATGCTCATAAATCAGAAGGACTCCATCGTCGAAGGTATAAAATATGCCCAGAGCCGCATCGACGGGTCGCTGTCGGTGCTGGTGCTTATGAATGGATCGGTGTTTGCCGCCCGCGACCGCTACGGGCGCACCCCGGTGCTGATCGGCGAGAAAACCGGCTCCTATGCCGCCGCCATGGAGAGCACCTCGTTTCCCAACCTCGGCTACAAACTCAAACATGAGCTTGGCCCCGGCGAGATCGTCGAGATCACCCGCAAGGGCGTGATACAAAAACAAGTTCCCGGCGACACCATGAAGCTGTGTACCTTTTTCTGGGTCTATTACGGTTATCCGTCAAGCTGTTACGAGGGGATCAACACCGAGAGCGCGCGCTATCGCAACGGCGAGTCGATGGCCGCCGACGATCAGGGCCAACTCGACGAGATCGATTCGGTCTGCGGTATTCCGGATTCCGGGGTGGCTCACGCCATCGGTTACTCCAACGCGGCCGGGAAACCCTATCGCCGCTCGTTTGTAAAATACACCCCGACCTGGCCACGCAGTTTCATGCCGCAGAATCAGGCGGTGCGCGATCTGGTGGCACGCATGAAACTCATCCCGGTGCGCGACGAGATCAGCGGCAAGCGTATGCTGTTTTGCGATGACTCCATTGTGCGCGGCACTCAAATGCGCGACACGGTGGTGCGGTTGTACGAGCTGGGGGCCAAGGCGGTGCACATGCGTTCGGCCTGTCCGCCGCTGGTGTTTGGCTGCAAATTCCTCAACTTCTCGCGTTCGCGCTCGGAGTTGGATTTGGCCGCGCGCCGCGCCATTGCCCGGTTGGAAAAGGTCGAGGAGCCGACCGATGAAATGATCCAGAAATATCTGGTTTACAATTCGCCGGAATACATCGCCATGGTTGACGGGGTCCGGAGGGAGCTTAACCTCACCACCCTGAAATATCAGAGCCTCGAAAAACTCATCAAGTCTATCGGCATAGATCCTGACAAGGTCTGCACCTATTGCTGGAATGGCCGCGACGTGGAGAAATAAATATGGAACCGGGTGAATGGGTGACTGAAGCCGCTGCCGGGTTCGGCATGACGGTGGAAATACGGGAAAAGCTTTGTTGCCGCAAGTCGCAGTTTCAGACCATCGAAGTATATGAGACCGCGAAGTTGGGGCGGCTGCTGATGCTTGACGGCATTATTCAGCTCACTTCATTTGATGAATTCGCCTATCATGAAATGATGGCCAACGTGCCGTTGTTTGCCCACGGCGGCGCACGCCGGGTGCTGGTCATCGGCGGCGGCGACGGCGGAGTGCTTCGCGAGCTGGGGCGTCACCCGGAGCTTGAAGAGCTTGACATCTGCGAGATTGACCGCGAAGTGATCGCGGCGGCGCGGGAATTTCTGCCCGGCACCGCCTGCGGATTTGACGACCCGCGGGTGCGGGTGCATATTGCCGACGGCAGCGTGTTTGTACGCGATAAAGCCGGTTATTATGATGTGATCATTGTGGATTCGACCGATCCGGGCGGGCCGGGGGCTCCGTTGTTCAATCAGGATTTTTATCGCGACCTCAAGCGGGCGTTGCGCCCCGGCGGCGTGATCGCCACCCAGTCGGAGTCGCCGTTTCTTCTGCCTGAACTGGTCGCCCGGTTGAATGCGGCGACGCGTGCGTGTTTCCGTTATGCCGGGTACGCATCGATCATGGTGCCGACCTACCCGACCGGCATGATCGGCATGAGCGTCGGCTCCGACGGGCGCGACGTGACCGAGCCGGCGTTGGAGGTGCCTCCGGAGCTGGCGCGTCAACTGCGCTATTACAATACGGCCATGCACCGCGCCGCCTTTGCGCGCCCCAACTTCGTGCAGGATATGACCGGGGGCCGCTGATCCAGATTGGCGATCGACAAATTTTGAGCAAATAAAAAGGGAACGGAAAAATCTTCCGTTCCCTTTTTTGTTCTTCGAAATCAGGCGGTTATTACTTGTTGGCCTGTTCGAATTTCTTCATGAATTCAACCAGAGCCTTGACGCCTTCCATCGGCATGGCGTTGTAGATGCTGGCGCGGCAGCCGCCGACCAGACGGTGACCCTTGAGGTCGGTGAGACCGTTGGCGCGGGCCTCGGCGACAAACGCGGCGTCGAGTTCTTCGGACGGGGTGCGGAACACCACGTTCATGCGGCTGCGGTCGGCCTTGGCCACCGGAGTCTTGAAGAACGCCGAATTGTCGAGGAAGTCATACAGATAAGCGGCCTTGGCATTGTTGATCTTTTCGATCGCGGCAACGCCGCCATTTTCCTTGAGCCAGTCGGTGACCAGCGCGAGCATATATACCGCGAAAGTCGGCGGAGTGTTGAACATCGAGCCGTTGTCGATATAGGTGCTGTAACGGAGCATGGTCGGGACTTTGGCGTTGTCGGTGCGGGCGGCGAGATCCTTGCGGATCACCACCAGCGCGACGCCGCTGGGGCCGAGGTTCTTCTGCGCTCCGGCGTAGATCATGCCGAAGTCGTTGATGTCAAAAACGCGCGACATGATGTCGCTGGACATATCCGCGATCATCGGCACGCCGGCGGTCGGCTTGGGCAGAGTGATGTACTGCGAACCGGCGACCGTGTTGTTGCTGGTGATGTGAAGATAGGCGGCGTCGGCGGTGCGCTTCCAGTCGGCAGGCGAAGGAATGTGATCGTATTTGGTCGCCTTGCTCGACGAAATGAGGTTGACGTTGCCGAACATCTGGGCTTCTTTGGCCGCCTTCGCGCTCCAAACGCCGGTATCGGCATAGTCGGCGGTGCCGCCGTTGAGCAGATTCATGGCGAGCATGGAGAACTGGAGGCTTGCGCCGCCCTGCACAAAGAGCACGGCGTAATCGTCGGAGATATTGAGCAGTTCGCGCACATTGGCTTCGGCGCGATCGATCACCGGCTGAAATAGTTTTCCGCGATGCGACAGCTCCATAATGCCGCTGCCGCAGCCTTTGTAATCAACGAATTCGGCCTGAGCCTTCTTCATGACATCTTTCGGCAACATTGCCGGACCGGCTGCGAAATTGTAAACCGCCATGGTCGCTCTCCTTGTTTGGATTTTGGGTTATCGAGTTTGCAATCCTAAAATATAACACCGGGGAAGCCGGTTTTCAAGTGAATAGATATAAAAATACCTAACCGCGTGATCTATAATTGCGGCGGTAATTCTTTTTTCGCGAAAATTTGCGAAAATTGTGCGAAAATGGTTTTGGGCAGTTGACCGGGTACGTTTTTCGGTCTATATTAAAGAATTCATTGTTAATTAACAGGTTTGCATATGACGCAAGAAGCATTGCTTGAAGCGGTGAATTTTTTCGACGTTCCCGGAAAACCGGTTGCCGCCCGTCAATTTGGTTCGGGTCACATCAACGACACCTACGAAATCGAGTTTGAAGATCGGGGAGAACGGGTTAAATACGTTCTTCAGCGCGTCAACACCTCGATCTTCCGCAACCCCGACGGGTTGATGGAAAACATTGACCGTGTGACTTCTCATCTGCGCCGCAAGTTCGCCGAAAAGAAATCAGGAATGACCACTCCGGAATTTTTTCATACCAAATCGGGCGATATGCTTGCCAAACTTCCGACCGGAGCCTACCGGCTCTACCGTTTTATTGACGGAGTAAGAACTTTTGACGTGATCGAAAATTCCGCGCAGGCTCGCGAAGGCGCACTGGCTTTTGGTCGTTTCGCCGCCGATCTTGCCGATCTGCCGGGAAAGCGGCTTAACGAGACCATACCGGATTTTCATAACACTCCCAAGCGGCTGGCTACGCTGCGTCGCGCCATTGAGGCCGACGCCTGCGGCCGGGTCAAAGAAACGGCGCGGGAGATTGAGTTTATTATGAACCGCGAGCGCGATTGCTCGCGTCTGCTCGACATGGCGGCGGCCGGAGAATTCCCGGAGCGTATCACCCACAACGATACCAAGCTCAACAATGTGCTTATTTCGGAGTCCACCGGTCGCGGTGTGGCGGTAATCGACCTTGATACCGTGATGCCGGGTTTGGTGCATTACGATTTTGGCGACATGGTGCGCACCGGAGCCAGCCCCGCCGCCGAAGACGAGCTTGACCTTACCAAAGTCGGGTTGCAGCTCAATTTGTTCAGCGCGCTGCTTCAGGGATATCTGGCCGGAGCCGGATCGGTGTTCACCAAGTCGGAACGCGAGGAACTGGTGTTTGCCGGCAAGCTCATAACGCTGGAAACCGGCATCCGTTTTCTCACCGATTACCTTGAGGGCGATGTTTACTTCAAAATACACCGCCCCGGCCATAACCTCGACCGTACCCGCACCCAGCTAAAGTTGGTTGCTTCAATAGAAGATCAGTTCAATCAGATGTATGAAGTGTTGAAGGGGTGCTGAAACAATGGATCGGAAACGCATTCTCATCACCGGCGGAGCCGGTTTCATCGGCAGTCATATTGCGGAACATTTTCAGGACAAGGCCGAGGTGCGGATCTATGACAATCTGCGCAGCGGGTTCCGTCGCAATCTTGACGGTCTCAACGTCGAATTTATTGAGGCGGACATTCTTGACCGCGCCGCTTTGCGCGAGGCGATGAACGGCGTTGATTATGTTTTTCACCTTGCCGCGATGATCAGCGTGCCGGAGTCGATGGAAAAGATCATCGATTGCGTCAAGCTCAATGCCGAGGGCACGGTGACGGTGCTTGAGGAAGCCGCCCGCGCCGGAGCAAAAAAACTTTGTTTTTCGACCAGTGCGGCGATATACGGCGACAATCCGACGGTGCCGAAGCGCGAGACCATGATCCCCGAGCCGCTCAGTCCGTACGCGATCACCAAACTTGACGGCGAATACTACTGCAACATGTTTGCCGCGACCGGGCGGCTCAACACAGCTTGTTTGCGTTATTTCAACGTATTCGGGCCGCGTCAGAACCCCAAAAGTGCTTATGCGGCGGCGGTTCCGATCTTCACCGCCAAGATGATCTCAGGCGAACCGGTCACGGTTTACGGTGACGGCGAACAGACCCGCGATTTCATTTACGTCAAAGATATTGCGGCGGCCAATGCTTTCTTTGCTCAAAACGAGATATCTGGAGTTCACAACATCGCTTATGGCCGCTGTATAACCATCAATGGGTTGATCGAAAAAATCCGTGCTCTCACCGGTTCAAAGTCCGAGGTCGTCTATGCGCAACAACGCGCCGGAGACGTTAAACACTCGATGGCGGCCATCGACAAGCTGCGGGCGACCGGCTTCCCGATCACCGATCATTTCG
>JAQVVK010000093.1 GCA_028698975.1 Victivallaceae bacterium | reverse complement strand
GCCCGGGGAGGCGATGTCTCCATTGAGGAGATCGGCGAGGCCGCTCCCAAGGAGAAGCCGACTCCGGTCATGCCGCGCGAAGAGTCGCAGCCCTTGGATGCCGCCCAGAACGATCAGCCGTTCAGTCAATCGATGGTTGAAACCACCAATTCGATGATCGACGCCCTCTGACGCCGAAATGAGCCGCGGCGCGGCTCATCAATAACCCGTGCATACGCATATTTTCCTCCGGTGTGCCTAAACGCCCGATCGGGCGGTGTGCCAAAACGATACCGCAAGGTGTGACATTTTGTCCCGCTTCACCGGGGCGGACTGGGCGGCGGGCCGCATTGTCAACAGATTACAGCTTTGGCACGGCTATTGCTTAACAATCTGGCATTGAATTGAAGATTATTTCTGAAAAAGTTGAAAATAACAATGGAGGTTGTATTATGAGCAAGATTCTCGGTATTGACTTGGGTACCACCAACAGCTGTATGGCGGTGATGGATCACGGCGAATATAAGATCATTCCCAATGCGGAGGGCAACCGTACCACTCCGTCCATCGTCGCTTTCGCCAAGAACGGCGAGCGTCTGGTGGGGCAGACCGCCAAACGTCAGGCGGTGACCAACCCCAAAAACACCATCTTTTCGATCAAGCGTCTGATGGGTCGCAAGTTTGCCGAAGTTCAGCGCGAACGCGATCTGGTGCCTTATGAAATCGTGGCCGCCGCCAATGGCGACGCCTGCGTCAAGGTCAACGACAAGACTTTTTCACCGCCGGAAATCTCGGCGATGATCCTGCAGAAGCTGAAAACCGACGCGGAGGCCTATCTGGGTGAAACCATTACCCAGGCGGTCATCACCGTGCCGGCCTACTTCAACGACAGTCAGCGTCAGGCCACCAAAGATGCCGGCAAGATCGCAGGCCTCGAAGTGCTGCGTATCATCAACGAGCCGACTGCGGCCGCGTTGACCTACGGACTGGATAAGAAAACCGATGAGACCGTGGCGGTGTACGACCTCGGCGGCGGTACCTTTGATATTTCCATCCTCGAAATCGGCGACGGCGTGTTTGAGGTAAAAGCCACCAACGGCGATACCCACCTCGGCGGCGACGACTTCGACCTGGCGATCATCAACTATCTGGCCGATCAGTTCCAGAAAGACAACGGAATTGATCTCCGCAAGGACGCGCAGGCGCTGCAGCGGCTCAAAGAGGCCGCCGAAAAAGCCAAATGCGAACTTTCTTCGAGCATGAGCACCGATGTGAAGCTGCCGTTTATCACCATGGTTGACAACAGCCCGGTGCATATGGACACCACGTTGACCCGCGCCCAGCTTGAAAAGCTTTGCGATCCCTTGCTTGAACGCAGCAAGATCCCCTGCCAGAACTGCCTGCGCGACGCCGGAGTTTCCGCGGACAAGATCAAGGAAGTCATTCTGGTCGGCGGTATGACCCGTATGCCGCGGGTGGTCGAGGAAGCCAAGAGCATTTTCGGCAAGGAGCCCAACAAGGGCGTCAACCCGGACGAAGTGGTCGCCGCCGGTGCCGCCATTCAGGGCGGTGTGCTGGGCGGACAGGTCAACGACGTGCTGCTGCTTGATGTGACCCCGCTTTCGCTCGGTATCGAAACCATGGGCGGCGTGATGACCAAGTTGATCGAACGCAACACCACCATACCGACCAAGAAGAGCGAAATCTTCAGCACGGCGAGCGACAATCAGCCGGCCGTGGATGTGCGGGTGTTGCAGGGTGAGCGTGAGCTGGCCCGCGACAACAAGCAGCTGGGCATCTTCAAGCTCGACGGTATCGCCCCGGCTCCGCGCGGGATTCCGCAGATCGAGGTCACCTTTGACATCGACGCCAACGGTATTCTGCACGTGACGGCCAAGGATCTCGGCACCGGCAAGGAGCAGAAGATCACGATTACCGCGTCGAGCGGTCTCTCTGACGCCGAAATCGACCGCATGGTCAATGAGGCCAAGGCGCATGCCGATGACGACAAGCTCGAAAAAGAGAAGATCGAAACGCACAACAAAGCTGATTCGATGGTCTATCAGACCGAAAAACAGCTCAAGGAATTCGGCGACAAGCTGCCGGCCGAAGTCAAGAGCGAGATCGAGAGCGGCATTGCCAAACTCAAAGATCAGCTTAAAACCGACGACACCGAGGCGATGAAAGCGACCATGACCGATCTTGAAGCCAAGCTTATGAAGCTGGGCGAGGCGATCTATGCCCAGCAGCAGCAACAGCAGGGCGCGGCCGGAGCCGCCGGTACGGCCGGAGCCGCCGGTGCGGCCGACAATGGCGGAGCCAAACCCGCCGATGGCGGCAAGAAGTCCGACGACGGCGTGGTCGACGCCGAGGTCGTGGAATAAATAGTTAAAGATCAGGGGAGCTGATTTGAAGAGCCCCGTCCGGCAGATACCGGACGGGGGGTTTTCAGTAAATAGTATTTCCTTCAACCAACATAGGAGTTTTGAAGAAATGTCGAAAGTAAACATCAAGCCGCTCGGCGACCGGGTTCTGCTGGAGATCTGCGAGCAAAACGAGGAGATGAAGGGCGGGATTTTGATTCCCGACACCGCCAAGGAGAAGCCGCAGGAATTCAAGGTTATCGCGCTCGGCACCGGCAAGCTCGACGACAAGGGCAAGAAGATCCCGTTTGACGTCAAGGTAAACGATATCGTGCTCACCAGCCGTTACGGCGGCACCGAAGTCAAGGTTGACGGCAAAGAATACAAAGTGGTCAATCAGGACGACATTCTGGCGATCGTCGGCTGATTGCCGTGCATCGTCCGATAATCTCATACTCAAAATAAAACGGAGTTTTCATTTATCATGGCTAAACAGCTTGTATTTTCCGAAGAAGCCCGTCGCGGCATTCTTGAAGGCGTGACCCTGCTCTCCAAGGCGGTCAAAGCCACGCTCGGCCCGAAAGGCCGCAACGTTGTGATCGATAAGAAGTTCGGCGCGCCCGCCATCACCAAGGACGGCGTCACCGTCGCCAAGGAGATCGAACTCAAGTGCCCATATGCCAACATGGGTGCCCAGATGGTCAAGGAAGTCGCCAGCAAGACCAATGACGTCGCCGGCGACGGTACCACCACCGCGACCGTGCTGGCCGAGGCAATCTACCGCGAAGGCCTCAAAAACGTCACCGCCGGAGCCAACCCGATGGAACTCAAGCGCGGTATCGAAAAGGCGGTCGAGTCTGTGGTCGAAGAGCTCAAAGCGATGAGCACCGGCGTGTCCGATCAGGTCGCGCAGGTCGCCACCATCTCCGCCAACGGCGACACCACCATCGGCAATATCATCGCCGAGGCGATGGACAAGGTCGGCCAGAACGGCACGATCACGGTCGAGGAAGCCAAGACCCTCGAAACCACGCTTGACGTGGTCGAAGGCATGCAGTTTGACAAGGGCTATCTCTCTCCCTATTTTGCGACCAACACCGAAGCGATGGAAGCCGGTCTTGAAGACGCCTACATCCTGATCCACGAGAAAAAGATCAGCAACCTCAACGACATGCTGCCGCTGCTGCAGGCGGTGGCCAAGGAAGGCAAGCCGCTTCTCATCATCGCCGAAGATGTCGAGGGTGAGGCTCTTGCCACTCTGGTCATCAACAGCATGCGCGGCATTCTCAAGGTCTGCGCGGTCAAGGCCCCCGGCTTTGGCGATCGTCGCAAGGCCATGCTGCAGGATATCGCCATTCTGACCGGCGGCACCTGCATTACCGATGATCTCGGCATCAAGTTGGAAAACGTCACTTTGTCGCAGCTGGGCAAAGCCAAGCGCGTCACCGTCAACAAGGAAAACACCACGATCGTCGAGGGTGCCGGTACTCAGGCCGCGATCATGGGCCGTATCGCCCAGATCAAGCGTGAGATCGAGGAGACCACCAGCGATTACGACCGCGAGAAACTTCAGGAACGTCTGGCCAAGCTGGCCGGCGGTGTCGCCGTTATCAACGTCGGCGCGGCCACTGAGGTCGAGATGAAAGAGAAGAAAGACCGGGTTGACGACGCTTTGCATGCCACCCGTGCCGCGGTCGAAGAGGGCATCGTGGCCGGCGGCGGAGTCGCCATCATCCGCGCCGCCAAGAACATCGGCAAGCTGAAGCTCTCCGGCGACGAAGCCATCGGTGCGTCGATCATTGAGCGCGCGGTCGAAGAACCGCTTCGCCAGTTGGCCGCCAACGGCGGTTACGAGGGCAGCGTCGTGGTGCAGAAAGTCAAGACGCTCAAGAAGAGCGAGGGCTTCAACGTTGCCAACGGCGAATATGAAGACATGCTCAAAGCCGGTATTCTCGACCCGGTGAAGGTGACCCGTTCGGCCTTGCAGAATGCGGCGTCGATCGCCAGTCTGCTTCTCACGACCGAGTGCTTGATTACCGACATCAAGGAAGAGAAAGATGCTCCGGCCATGCCTCCGGCCGGCGGCATGGGCGGTATGGGCGGCATGATGTAATTCTGCCGCGCTGAAACGCGAAATAAAGGGCTGGAGATTTTTCTCCAGCCCTTTTCTTTTTTTGTTTTGCTCTAAACCGACTGTCACCCGCATTGGGGTCGGCGGTCAATCGGAGATGATCTCGTCAAACGACCGTTTGGATGCCAGTTTGAACAGTCCGCACCGGTTGAATTTACTCTTGTCGGCAAGCAGATATTTTTGCTGCGCCATATCGAGCACCTTTGTCAAAAGGCTGGCGTGGTTTTCGTGGTTGGTCGTCACATCATCGTCGTTCACCCCGAATGCCGAGATGAACGCCTTGGAAATGGACAACCGCTCCAGCTCGCGAACCGCCGTCTGCCCCAAAAACGCGTTGAGCTGGAGATCAAAACTGCCGCCCAGCGAGATCAACACATAGTGGGTCGGGAAACGGTGAAAATTGGCAATGATCGTCACCGAGTTTGTCACGATGGTCAGATTGGAGAAATTCGAACCGATCAGCAGATCCGCCAGATAAGAGATCGTCGTCGAGGAATCCAAAAACAGAATATCCCCCTCGCAAATATATGAAAACGCCCGCTGCGATATGGCAAGTTTGCTCTTGCGGTTCCAGTTGATCCGCTCCATAAACGGCGACGGATCAACCTTTTTTCCGCTGCGCGCCGCGGAATTTTCTTGAATCGCCACTCCGCCGTGAACCTTTTGGATCACATCCCGGCTCACCAGACTGGCAATGTCACGGTGAATCGTCGCCGACGATACTCCGAAATGCTCCTGCAACTCGATGATCGAACAATATTTTTTCTCTTTCAGATAATCGACTATTGCAAATGTTCTCAAATTTTTCATTTATGAGAATTCCCTTTTTTTATAAAATAACCGGGAAATGCGGCTTTTCAACCCCTCTTTTCTCAAAACAATGAGAAAAAATGATAATTTATCATAATCTATCACTTTTTATTCAAATAAAATCATCACGTTATCTTGAAAAGCTCCTTTTTTTGAATATAGTATGTTGAAATGCAAAACAATTCCAGTTCTTCGTCAATAACATCAGGATCAAAAATGGGTGGTTCTCAAAAAATCGAGTTTGTCGGTCTCGGCTTTTGCAGCAACGACTATCTTTCGCTGCTGCCGTCCATCCCCATGGACAGCAAAGTGCAGATGCTTGAACACATCGTGCAGGGGGGCGGGCCGGGAGCCACTTCGACGGTCGCGGCCGCCCGTCTCGGTCTTGCCGCCGCTTTCATCGGGGTGGTCGGCGATGACGACCCCGGCAAAAAAATACTGGCCGATTTTGAATCAGAAGGCGTTTCCACCCGCGCCATGATCGTACGCTCCGGGCACTCCTCGCCCATCGCCGAATGCTGGATCGATGCTCCCACCGGCAAACGCAGCGTGGCCTGGACCCGCGGCGATCTCGCCGAACTCGCCGCCGATGAAGTCGATTGCGCCATGATCCGTCAGGCAAAAGTGCTGCATATCGACGGCCATAACCCGGTCGGTGCTCTTGCCGCCGTCAAAGAGGCAAAGAAGAACGGTGTTTTAGTCAATTTCGACGCCGGGACGCTCCGCCCCGGCGTGCCGGAGCTTTTACCCTATGTCGATTTGCTGATCGCCTCCGAAGCGTTTGCGCGCTCGTTCACCCACGAGGAAGAGCTTGACAAGGCGATCTTCAAGCTCGCCGAAACCGGCGCGGCGGTGGTCGGCGTCACGATGGGAGAACTCGGTTCGATGGTGCTTGACGGCGGCAGGATTCTCCGCTGTCCGGCATTCAAAATCAAGCCGGTGGACACCACCGGCGCGGGAGATGTTTACCACACCGGATTCTGCGTGCGCTACCTCGAAACGCATGATTTGCTTGACTGCATGCGTTTCGGCTCGGCGGTTTCGGCATTGAAATGTCTGAAACTCGGCGGCCGCACCGGAATCCCGTCCCGCACCCAAGTCGATGAATTTTTGCGTACCCATTAAAGGATTGAGGTTTGTTTCAATGAAAAATACTTTCAAAATCGGCTATCTGCCGCTCACCAAGGCAAACTGGACCAACGACAAACTCGAAAATGCCCGCCAACAGGCCAAAGCCTACCTGCAAAGCCTCCCCGGCGTCGAAGTGATCGGCGGCGACCGTATGATTGATTTCGAGGACAAGGCGATTCAGGAGCTGGAATATTTTGAACAGCAGCGTCCCGACCTCATCGTGGCGCAGTTTATGACCTTTTCGCTCGGCGTGATCGTGCCGATGTTTGCCCAGCGGCTCAAAGTGCCGGTCGTCCTCTGGTCGATGAAAGAACCCGATCCCAACGGCGGACGGCTTCAAAACAACTCGTTTTGCGCCGCCAACATGAACTCGCATTTTCTCTACCGGATGCATGTGCCGTATTTTCATGTCCACGCCGAAGTCGGCTCCGAAGCGGCTGAAAACGGTCTGGGAAAAGCGATCCGCGTGGTCAAAACCGTCAATATGCTCCAGCGTATGCGCATCGGCGTGATCGGCGGGCGCGTCCCCGGATTTTTCACTTCAAGCTGCGATGAAATGCTTTTGCGTACCAAGATCGGGCCGGAAGTCAAATTCATCACCGAACATGAAGTCATCGAGGCTGCGAAAAAGTTGACCGCCCTCGAACTTGACTCCGCGTTGAAAACCATCCTTTCCGACGCCAAAGTCCATGAATCCGACGGCCCGGATGACGAACAGCTCAAGAAATCCGCCGCGCTCTTTGCCGCGGTTGGCAAGATGAAAGATAAGTTTCTGGTCGATACCTTCGCCATGCGCTGCTGGCCGGAATTTATTTCAAGCGACCTCTACGGCATTGCGGTTTGCTCCACCATCGGCCACCTGACCAATCACGGACTGCTCACCGCCTGCGAGGGCGACGCCTATGGCGCGGTCATGATGCGTATCGGTCAGGAACTCTCCGGCGACCTGCCGTTCTTCTGCGATATGATCGTGATGGAGGGTGAATACGGCGTTGCATGGCACTGCGGCGCGGCTCCCTGCAAAATCTGCAAACCCGGTTTCGAGCCGAAACTCTGCCACAGCGCAACTATCGAGGGTGGCGGCGTCAAAGGCGTGACCGATGAATTTCCGCTGAAGCCCGGTCGTGTCACACTGACGCGGCTCGGCGAAAAGCGTGACGGTGACGGATTCCGCATGCTGATCGCCACCGGCGAGGGGTTGAACACCGACCTCTTTGTGCGCGGCAATCCGTTGAAGATCAAATTCGACGCCGGGTGCGACAAACTGCGTGAAGTGGTGATCGATCAGGGGTGGGAACACCACTATGCGCTCTCCTATGGCGACATCCTGCCGGAACTCATCGACCTTTGCCGCATACTCGATATTGAACCGGTTGTAGTCAAATAAAAATAAAGGCAAATACCATGAAAGATCTGTTGATACGCCTCAATCCGGCTCAGGGTTACAACAAGGTATTCGACATCGGCGAATACGGAATGAAGCTGACCGCTTTCGGAATTGTCCAGCTTAAATCGGGCACATCATGGCAGAGCAACACCGGCGAATTTGAAGTCGCCCTGGTCTTGCTTGGCGGCAAATGCGCCGTCAAGGGCGACGGTTTTGAGTTTAAGGAAGTCGGTCAACGACGCAATGTTTTCGACGGCAGGCCGCATACGGTCTATCTGCCCCGCCGCGCCGCTTACACGGTTACCGCGCTTACCGATATGGATTTTGCCGTCAATACCTCACCGGCGACCCGCGACACCGCCAGACCCACGGTGATCACCCCGGATATGACCCGGACATTCCCCATCGGACGCGACAACTTTACCCGCTCCGCCACGGTCATGATCGATGAGAAATTCGACTCCGAACACTTCTACATCGGCGAGGGATTCATCCCCTCCGGCAACTGGTCGGGCTACCCGCCGCACCGCCACGATGTGGACAATCCTCCCGACGAGATCGATATGGAGGAGACCTATTTTTACCGTTTTGATCCGCCGACCGGGTTCGGATTTCAGCGGGTCTATCAGCCGGACGGCTCGGTCAACGAGGCCTATGCGGTACAAAACAACGACACGGTTGCC
>JAQVVK010000092.1 GCA_028698975.1 Victivallaceae bacterium | reverse complement strand
GTCGTTGACGACGAACACAACACCCGCGAAGCGATGGCGCGCTATCTGCGCGGACGCTTTGAAGTGACCACCGCCGTGGACGGCGGCGAGGCGATAGATATGCTGCGCCGCAACGACTTCGATCTCATGTTGACCGACCTGCGTATGCCCAACGCCGACGGCATGAGCGTACTTGAGGCCGCCGCCAACAAGGCGTGCCGCCCCGCCTGCGTGCTTTTGACCGCCTATGGCTCGATCAACGACGCGGTGGCGGCGGTCAAAAAGGGGGCGTTTGATTTTGTCACCAAACCGGTCAAGCTCGACAAACTTGAAAGCGTGATCGACGCCGCGTTGAAATCACGCTCCGACAGCGCGGGCAAAGTACCGGCCGAGGCGGTTACGGCTCCGTTGGAAAAAGCTCCGGCCGGGCCGGTCACCGATAATCTGGTGATGCCGGGCGGCGGAGCCGCCAACCCGATGACCAAGGTGCTTGGCGTGGTCAACCGGGTGGCCGCCACCCGCTCCACCGTACTGATCTCAGGCGAAAGCGGCACCGGCAAGGAAGTCATCGCCAGATTGATCCACGACCGCAGCGGCCGCACCGGTTACTTTGTGCCGGTGCACTGCGCGGCACTCACCGCAACATTGCTGGAAAGCGAACTTTTCGGCCATGAAAAAGGCGCATTTACCGGTGCGACCGAGCAGCGCAAAGGGCGATTTGAGGTAGCCGACGGCGGCACGCTGTTTCTCGACGAGATCGGAGAGATCGACCTTGCCACCCAAGTAAAACTGCTTCGCGTGCTGGAAACCCGTTCATTTGAGCGGGTCGGCGGCACCGAAACCATCAGTTCGGATGTGCGTCTGGTCGCGGCCACCAACCGCGATCTGCGGGCAATGACGGCGGCCGGTAAATTCCGGGAAGACCTGTTTTACCGGCTCTCGGTAGTAAACATCGAGCTGCCGCCGCTGCGCGATCGTAAATGCGACATACCGCTGCTCACCGACCGTTTCATCGAGGAATTCTCCGGTGAAAACCACCGCGAAGCCCCCGAGATCACACCGGAAGCCCGCCGTCTCTTGACCGAATACCCGTGGCCGGGCAATATCCGCGAACTGCGCAACACGGTGGAGTGTATGGTGGTGCTCAATCCCGGCCCCAAACTGGATGCCGACAGCGTGCCGGAGAACATCCGCCACCCGCAGTTGGCCGCCACCCCGTCACCTACAGCAGGCGTCACCACCATCGATGACGCCGAAATGCAGATGATCGAAAAGGCGTTGCGCGAATGCAACGGCAACAAGACGCAAGCGGCCAAACTGCTCGGCATCAGCCGGCGCACACTGCACCGCAAGCTCAACGGCGACGCGCCGGGCGCGACAGAAGCCGATTGAGTTCCTCCAGCTTGCGCTGTTGGAGCCGCACCTTTTTTTCGAGATTGGCCAGCGAAGTCTTAAGCGCGGCGTTTTCCCGGAGCAATTCGCTTTCCCGGCGTGGAGCGTCGCCCGGCAGACGGCGGCCGTTGAGTATCGCCGCAAGCCGGCCGCGCAAAAGATCAAGATAACGCTCCGCCTCACCCCGCGCCGGGTCGTCTGATGCGGCCAAACGTAAATACTCCTCATAATGGTAAAGCGCACGCTGCGGACGGTCGATATCCTCGTCATACAGCGTGGCCAGAGCAAGATGCGCCGTCGCCGAAGGGCGGTTGTTGAGGTAGCGCAGATAAAACTGCTCGGCTCCGGCGGCGTCGCCGGAATTTCTCAACCGGTCGCCCTTGACCAGAAGCGGCGGCCGGGAGTCGTCACAGCCGCCATTTGCCAGCATGAGTACGACCGCCGAAGCGGCACCGGCCAGAATTTTGCCTGATTTCATACGTCGCCTCGCATAAGCTGGCGGCGCAGTACCGCAAGACCGGCCACGGCCGCCGTCTCAAGCCGCAGCACCCAGGGGCCGAGATTCAGCGGTTTGATACCGCTGGCCAGCAGAGTGCGCTCCTCCTCTGGAGTGAAGCCGCCCTCCGGCCCCACCACCCAGCCCAGATCGCCGCCAACCGGCTCGTCACGGGAGACCGCCGGAGCCACCGAGCCAAAGTATGCATCGACCCGATTGGCGGCCAGCAAGGCCGGCAGCTCCTCAAAATCGACCGCCGGAGTGATTTCCGGCAGGAACGGGTTGCCCGACTGCTTGCACCCTTCGCGCAACAAAGCCATATGCCGCTCGCCGCTCACCGGCTGGGCCACCGAACGGGTAAAGTTGACCGGGGTAATCGAAATGACGCCAAGTTCGGCGCACTGTTTAAGCAGAGTATCAAATTTCAGACGGCGCGGTGCGGCGCAATAGAGCCGCAACCCGCTTGATGGCATGGCAACGACCTCGCAACTCTCAACGACCAGCCGGCGACCTGATTCCACCCGGGCGACGGCGCGGCCGCCGCGCCCGTCAAGCAACCCCACCGTGTCGCCCTCACGCGCCCGCAGAGTACGAAACAAATGCTCGGCCTCGGCGCGGGGAAGTTCCTGTTCGCCGCCGGAAGGTGCGATATTTTCCACAAAAAAGCGATGCATTGCCGCCTCAGTCTAAAAAAATGCACCCGGCAGTGTAAAAACGCCACCGGGTTGCGTTTGCAGACAATCGGTTATTTCTTCTTGTTATCCTTGCCGGATTTTTCATCCATTGCCTTGCCGAGAGCGGCAAAGGCTTCGGCGTCCATCGGGTGCTCGATCGGCTCGCCCGGCTGGAACGTCGGCACTTTTTTGATCGTGTGGATGACCTGATCGACCGAGATCAGACGCGAACACTCAAACTGCCGGTCGGTGCCTTTCTGACGCGGACACCACAGGAAATCGTAGTGGTCGAAATCGACCCGCATATCGTTCCAGCAGCTATGGCAGGTGTGATAGTTGATGACCCGGTAAGGTGTGGCGAATTCGTTGGTCGGGTGGGTAAATCCGGAAATCATCACCACCGGCACCCTGCAACCCCAAGCCAGCCACGAAAGCCCGCTGGACAATCCGATGAAGAAATCGGCGTCTTTGACCAGATCGACCCTCTCCTGCAGCGAACGCGCACCGGTGAAGTCCTCGGCTCCCCACGGGATCTGGTTCCAGACCAGTCCGAAACCGTGTACCGACTCCTTATCAATACAGATAACCCGGTAACCGTTGTCTTTGAGGAACTTAATGACGCCGCGCCAGCCGTATGGATTGTTCCAGTACTTGGCCTGACTGGAACTTTGCGCGGCGATGCAGACGTATTTCTCCTTGATGCGGCGCGGAGCCGAGAGATTGAAGCGCGGCGGAATGTCGGCCGGATCGACCCCGAGAATATACCCCGCAGTGCGGTGCAGACCGATATAACGGAAATCGATCGGCTGATTATCGACGTCGCCCTTGAAGAAAAGTCCCATGAAGTAACAGGCGTACGGACGGTATTTTTCGGTTTCGTCCGCGCCGATAAACGTAATATCCGGGTACTGGTCGCGCACCAGAAGCGAGATCCACGGCATCATCACGCAAATGACCTTGCACTGATGTTTCTGCTGGAAACGCTCGACGTAACTGAACCAGCCGATCGAGTCTCCGATCGTGCCGACCGGGAGCTGGATCATCACTTCGCGCCCCTTGGCGTCGTAGTCGTGGGTGAAGATCGGCTTCTCCTCGCCCTTGTTGTAGATCTCAAGCCGGAAACGGATATAGAACTTCTTTACACTGGTGATGTATGCGCCCGGCACCGAGTCGGCACTGTAAAGAATAATGCCGGTGTCAATGTCCGAAAACACCACGCGATAAATCTTGTTGTTTTTGGGGAAAAGAATCCGTATACCGTTGTTGAAGTCAAACTTTATCCCCTCGACGGCATCAAGCACCGGGATTTCCGAAATCTTGCCGTAAATCGAGGTCTGCTGCGGCTTGGGCGCGGGGGCGGGTGCCGCGGGTGCCGCGGGTTGCTCCTCCGCCGCGGGAGCCGGTGCCGGAGCGGGAGCAACTCCCGCATTGGCATTAACCACAATGTCTCCGACGCCGGGATTGGCGTTGCCGTTGATGGAAAAGTTGCTCATTTGCATTACCTTGAACTAATTTTTTTAGATACACAAGCTCTCATGAAGTGAATATAGTCATCTTTTTTGAAAAAGTCAAACTTGCGTTGCAATAATTTACGGATTTCACCCGTGTCTGACCAGCCTGAGACTTGTCATCACCTCGGCAAGCTCGTGCAACGTCACCGGTTTTAACAGGTAACCGTCGAATTCCGGGGTAAGGCGAAATTCGGTGTCGGCGGTGACCGCCACCAGACGCATGTCGGACAATTTCGACTCGCGGCGGATCGCGGCCGCCAGCTCCGCGCCGCTCATGCCTGGCATCCACAGGTCGGTAAGCACACAGTCCGGCGTCTGGGTTCGCAGCATATCAAGGGCTTGGCCGGCCGACTCCGCCGTGATGACCCGGCCGCCAAATTTTGCCAGCATGACCTGCAACAGCTTGAGGTTCACCGGAGAATCATCCACCACCATAAAGAGGAATCCATCAAGTCGAACCGCCGCAGGCGGCCGGGGCTTTTCCACCTCGGTGCGGCTCTCCGACGCCACCACATTTTCCAGCGTGATTATAAAATTACTGCCGCGCCCCGGCGCACTGTCAAGCCGGATGACGCCACCCATCTTGACCACCAGCCGACTTACAATAGCCAACCCAAGCCCGGTGCCGGTGTGACGGTCTCGAGCATCATCCGCTTGCTCAAACGGCTCAAATATCGCCGTCTGACGCTCCGGCGCAATTCCTACGCCGGTATCGCTGACCGTCAACTCCAGCCGCCCCGGCGCGCCGGCAGAGCCATTGTATTTGGCTCGCAGCGTCACCGTGCCGTGCTCGGTGTACTTAAGCGCATTGCCGATTAGGTTGAGCAATATCTGGCGCAGCCGCAGCGCGTCCAGCCGCAGGATCGGCAGATACTCCGCAAAGTCGGTCTTGAAATCGACGTCCCGCGCCTCCGCTTTGCGCTTAAAAACCGCCAGCATCTCGTCGGCCAGCAACTTCAGGTTGGTATCACTCGGCACGATCTTAAGACAATCGGCTTCGATCTTGGAAAGGTCGAGCACATCGTTTATCAGGTTCAATAAGGAATTACCGGCCAGATTGATCGAACGCACATAATCGAGCCGATCCGCACTTTTGAGCGATTCGTCCTGCAGCAACTCGGAGTACCCGATAACCGCGTTGAGCGGAGTTCGCAACTCATGGCTTACCGTGGCGAGAAAAGCCGATTTGGCCCGGTTGGCCGACTCGGCGCGGCTCAACGCGGCCAGAAGCGACTTGCGAGCCTCAAACAATTGATCTATATTGGTCGAGATCATCAGAAACGTACCGGTTGCGCCAAACAGACGGTTGTCGAATTTCACCAATTCGCAGCGGCGACGCTCGTTGTCACAGGAATACTCAAAAGAAACCGGCCCGCCGTTGGCCGCCAACTTCTCGCGGGCCTCCTGCAATGGCAAAAACATCGTATTCGGCAGTTGGTCAACGTTTTGGGGATTCCCAATTTCCGGATGCCGTTTAAGCCAGTCGGCGGCATGAATGAAAACAATCTTCCCGTTTCGGGTAAATGCGACTATGCGAATCGGCAGCGCGTCAAGCAAGCGGCTGACGTTGCGCTTGTTATGCAGCAACAATACGCCAATCACCGCAACGGCGATCAAAAGCACACATACACAAATACCGGCGATAAAGATTTCCCCCCGATAGCACGTCAGAAAATCGGCCGGCCGGTTTATGATCAACGCATCCGGGGGAAGCTTCGACATGGGAATGTTATATTTATTGAGCAGCTTGTAGTTGAAAACCGTCTGCATGCTGCCGGAACGCGCCGGAATCGACTCCGCCGGAGTGCCGGAGAGTATTTTATCCACAACCGCGGCCGCCTCATAGCCATGCGGCTCGGCCAGGGTGGTGACTCCGCCGATGACCGTATCGTTGATCGTGGTGGCCAGATTGCCGAAAACCGGCACTTTGCAGGCGTCGTATATTTTCTGGACTGTAACCGTACGGTATTCACGCAGTTCGGGCCGGGTGGACAGCCACTTTTGAAATATAAGAAACGAGTCGGGCGGCAGCGAATTAAGTTTCTCCAGCATCTCCGCCGTCGAATAGTTCGCACCGTTGATCGAAATGAACTCAATGTCGGCCAGCGCGGGGTCGGCCGCAACTTCGCTCTCCACCTTGGCCGCCGTCTTTACGCCGGAAGTACTGCCGTCGGTCACAAGCATCACATGCCGGGTATTCGGGAAAAGCCGGCGGCCGAATTTTATCAGATTACAGTAATTGTCCTCCTCCAGCAGCCCGGTAATACCGGGTCGCCGGAGCCGGGGATCGTTCTTTGGAAATTCGGTATAGCCGAGAAAGACGACCGGCACATGATCCGGCACATCTACCACCCGGTCAATAAAAAGGTCGGCCGCCTGATTGTCGGCGGCGACAATAACATTATAATGTTGCCGTTTGATCTGTTCTTTGAGCAGCGCGATGTCGGAAGCACTTGGCGCAAAACCCGGCTTTTCCTCGGTATTAAGCTCCACGGTATCGATCGACACCTTGCGGGCATGTTCGTTGAAAAAACGCCGGAAGCCGGTATTCTGATCGTTGGTCCACTTATAGGAGCCGCTGTAAGAACTCACCAAAAGAATACTGGCGGAATCGGATGCGTCATAGGTGACATCCGCACACAACGACTTGCAGTCAACCATGCAGATGACCACAAGCAACAACGCCGCGAAACGACCAAGTTGTTTTTTCATAATTATCTTCCTCGGAAGATAATATACATTATAAAAATATTTTTAACCGAAAACTTATTTACTTCCCCCGGCGTCTTCATCCTGCTCTTTTTCGCGCCTCAGCCGCTCCACATCGCGGTGGGCAAACTCTATCACCGCCCCGAAACGAGCCGCGTTGGACTGGTCGGCCTCGACCAGTTTTTCGTGCGCTTCGCTCACCGTCTCGGCGGCGGCAAGCATGTCATGCGGCGCGCCGGAGCTTTCGACCACTTCGCCGTCAAGCGATGGAGTGTTTTCCGCATCGGTAAACGCAAAGAGTTTGTTTACGCCAAGGTCGCGCAGCAGTTTTTTCACAAAATCGCTGGCGTTGACCAGTTCGACCCGGGTTCCGGCGCGGCGCGCCTTGAGGCCGATCATCGAGAGCACCCCCATAAAAGTGCTGTCCATCGCCAGACACCCGGACATGTCAAACCGGAAATCTTCGACCCGGTCGCCCAGCGTATTAATCAATTCGCGGATCGGCACAGCGTATTCAAAGTTGGCACGCCCGCTAACCCGTACGGCATACACGCCGGCACGGTGAACTATGACCAGATCAGATTCCTGCATTTCCTATGCTCCATCATTTGGCGGCAATGACCGCCTTGATGCGGCGCACGCCGCGACTTGAACTTTCTTCCTTGAGTATCTTGAAGCCTTCCAGCTCGCCGGTGTTGCCGGCATGCGGGCCGCCGCAGATCTCCTTGCTCACGTCGCCCATGGTATAAACCTTGACCCGGTCGGCGTATTTGTTTTCAAACAATCCCATTGCGCCCGTGTGCCGCGCACTTTCCAGATCCATCTCCTCGCAGGTGATCGGCAGCTTGCGGGCGATGGCGTCGTTGACCAGTGCCTCGACCTCTTTAAGCTGCTCGGGCGTCATCTTGTCGGGGTGCGAAAAATCGAAACGCAACCGTTCGGCGGTGATATTCGAACCGCGCTGCTCGACATGATCGCCCAGCACCTTGCGCAACGCCGCCTGCAAGAGGTGGGTCGCCGTATGAAGCCGCGCCGTCGCCACCGAGTGGTCGGCCAGTCCGCCCTTGAACTTCTGCTCGGCTCCGGCCCGCGACTGCTCCTGATGCTTGGCATAGGCTTCTTCGTAGCCGGCGCGATCGACTTCAAAGCCCTTTTCGCGGGCCATTTCGGTGGTCAGCTCGATCGGGAAACCATAGGTTTCGTAGAGGTTGAACGCATTCTTGCCGGAAATCACCTTCTTCTGGATATGCGGAGGCACCCGGTCGATCAATTTCTGAAATTCGCGGGTTCCGTTTTCCAGCGTTACTTCAAACTGTCTTTCTTCACGCGACAACTCCTCGCGGATGACCGCGGCGTTTTCGCGCAGCTCCGGGTAAACCCCGCCCATCTGCTCGATCACGGCTTCGGCGATACGCGAAGTGAATTCGCCGGCAACCCCGAGTTTGCGCCCCTCGCGGATGGCGCGGCGGATCAGGCGGCGCAGCACATAAGGCTGATCCACTTTGCCCGGAGTAATACCGTCGGCAATGATGAACGACGCGGCGCGCAGATGGTCGGCAATGATACGCTCCGAACTGCCGCGCTGGCCGCCGGGTACCGGAGAGATCCCGCGTATTTCGTCAAGTTTGGCGAAAAGCGGCGCGAATATTTCGGTCTCATAGCAGCTTTTTTTGCCCTGCAGTATGGCAGTGACCCGCTCCAGACCCATGCCGGTATCGATATTGCGCTGCGCCAAAGGCTCGTATTTGCCCTCGGC
>JAQVVK010000091.1 GCA_028698975.1 Victivallaceae bacterium | reverse complement strand
CTTCGAAAGTCTTCATTGCTAATGGCCCCATGTATTTAACCGGTTATGTAAAAGTCGATTTTTCTATTTAGATGAGGCAACAAGTCCGGCGCGTACTTGAGTACGCGAGGCTGAAGTTAACTATATATAAATAAAAAAGCGACTGTAACCCCGTCCTTTTCGTTTTGTTCTTTTCCCGGCAACCTGCCGGAAAATATAAATGTTTTATTCAAAAACTTGCAATTTAAGTATTCAATTTTGTGCGACTAACACCCTCTTTTGAGCGTCTTTGGCGTCAACGGCAAACTCGTGTACACTTGTACACGTCGCTTTTGTTTCCTAAAATCCCTCTCAAAACAGGGTTTTGCATAACCGACTATTTATAAGGATGCAGTAATATACCACGTATACGGAGAAAAAGCAAAAAAAATCTTGCAATCCGTCAATAAAGATCGCCTTTACTCCATAACAATTTTGAATTTGAGCTTAAATATCCGTGTTTTTTCAAAAAAAGCCCAAAAACTATTTGAAATCGCGGTTACATCGTTTATAGTAAGATTTGTTCAAGGCTGTATTCGTTCAGACACAATACGCAATTTCTCTTCTTCATAATTACTCCTCTAAGCGTCTGGAAGGGTCGGCCTTGAACCTTTTTTTGCCCTGCGGAAACGGCTGCGCTTCAAACACCTGATAGACGGGAAAGATGTTCAGGAAATAACCGCAGGTCCTTTTTAACCGCATCGTGCCGGTATCATACCCGATAAACCCGCTCCATGTTTTGGCTAAATCCATAAACAAGACCGCTTTTTCTTTTTGCGGAGCGGATAACTCTATCCGGTCATCATACCAGGTGACCGCAGCCATGACACCCAGATTGGATGCAAAAAACGCCGTATTATTCAAAAGGTCGATTGATATTGTTTCGAATTGTTTTTGCTTGCTTTCATCCAAGTATGAAACCAGAACAACCGTGTGCGGCTACCGAACCTTCTCCTGACGCGGGTCGATCTTTTTTACCGGCCGAAAACGTTTTTGTGCGCTGCTTCCGCAATCGCGAAGTCGTTGTGCTCGACTTTTCCGGCACGACCCGCTCCCTTTGGCTGCAACGCAACGGTATGCGCACACCGTTTGAACTTCCGGCCGAGGGGGTGGCGCGTTTCCCCGGCTGGACGGTCGAGATCGACCGCTCGAATACACTCCGGGCTCTTTTTGACCCAAACGGGCGTTTTTCTTTCACGCTCAAAGAACCGCTCTCCGGGCTGGTGCTGGCTTTGCGCAACGCGGGCGCGGCTCCGGAAATCCGGCTCGACGGGAAGCCGATTTCCGCCGGGGAGCCATGCTCCGTACTGCCGCAGGGGTTTTACGAGGAATATCTTCAGACCAAAGAATTTTCTCTCGACGCCGGATTGCATGAGTTGACCTTGAGTGCGGGCGGCCCGGCCGACTGCCCGTACCTGCCGCTGGCATTTTTGTGCGGCTCATTTGCGCACTCCGGCAACGAACTTGCCATCTACCAAAAAGACGGGGTCGGTCTGAGCGGATACGTCGGAAAAATCGTGCAGCGCGCAATGGTTGAAATACCATGCGATGCGTTGCGTTTGTGCGTTGACTCCGACGGTATCGGCTGCTCCCTGAAATTGGACGGGCATGAACTCGGTCGCCGCCTTGGGGCGCCGTTCTCGTGGAATCTGCCCCGGGAGCTATGCGGCCAAACCGTTGAAGTCGAGCTTATCCGCTATCTTTCCTGCGGTGCGATGTTCGGGCCGAACCCGACCTCATGCTATGATTCGCGCTGGAAAATGCCGGACTTCGAGCCGGACAATCGTCGTCCGCCCAAACCTTTTTGCGATATTATCAGGCACTGATCGATAAACAAAAAAAACGGCACCGGAAAACCGGTGCCGTTTGGTGCATAATCGCTACTCTTTGTGCCGCCAGTCAAGCGCACCGACCGGGCAAGCGTTGATGCACTCGCCGCACTCGGAGCAACTGGCCGGGAACCCCTGCTCAAACGCCGTACCGATAAAGGTATAGAAGCCGCGCTTCTTGGGGCTGAGCAAGCTCTTGTTGACCACTTCCTTGCAAATCTTGACGCAAGTGGTGCATTTGATGCACTTGCCGCGATCCTGAATAATCAGCGGATGGCGGGTGTCATAACTCACCGGCAGCCGTTCGCCTTTGATCTTAAGCGGATCGCAGTGATAGCACTCGCCGTGCTCGCGCAGCTTGCAGTCGTGTTTGTCGGTGCAACTGCACTCGATGCAACGCTCGCCCTCTTTCATCACCTTTTCTTTCGACATGGTCGAAGTGGTCTCAAGGAAAGAGTTCTTGCGCTCCCCGGCCGGCAGGGTGTCAAGCACCGCACGATCGGCTTCGGAAACATTGTCGCGCAGAAATACCAGCTTGTCTTTGGAAAGCTCCTGCCACTTGCCGCGCGAAACAAACACGGTGTGCTCGACCGGCATGGGGTTGCCGGTCAACGCGCCGACAATCTCAAGCGCGGCCTTGCGACCGGAGGCAACCCCCTCGACCACCGTGGCTGCGCCGGAAACGCAATCTCCGGCGGCGTAAACATTGTCCGCGATCTTCTGCGTGTCGGCCACCGTTTCCACCGTACGGAAACGGGTAGTCGGCACCCCCTCGGGCACCTTGGCCGACTGGCCGATGGCGGCGATAATGGTGTCGGCTTCGACCGTGAAGTCGCTGCCGGGTATCTCGACCGGCTTGCGACGGCCGGAGGCGTCGGGTTCGCCCAACTGCATCTTACGGCAGGTCATGACCAGCTTGTCGCCCTGCTTTTCCACCTTGACCGGGGCAAGCAGGAAATGAAACTGTACGCCTTCTTCGCGGGCTTCGACTATTTCGAGCTTTTCAGCCGGCATTTCCGCCTCGGTACGGCGGTAGAAGCAATTCACATCCGGGCTGCCCAGCCGCACCGCGGTGCGCACGCAGTCCATGGCGGTGTTGCCGCCGCCGACCACCACCGTCTTACCCGGATTGGCCGCCTTGCAGTCGTTTTCGATCACGCCGCGCAGGAAATCAATGCCCTGCGTGACCAATTCCTCGCCCTCGCAGCGCATGCCGGAGGCTTTCCAGCAGCCGATGGCCACGACCACCGCGTCGAACTTGGATTTAAGTTCGGCCAGATCGAGATTCTTTCCCAGCGTGCGGCCATACTCGAACTTGACGCCCATTTTTTCAAAGTGAGCCAATTCGCGGTCGAGCGTCGCTTTGGGCAGACGGTATTCGGGAATACCGTAACGGGTCATGCCGCCAGCCTTGGGCATGGCTTCAAACACCGTCGCCGCAACACCGTTGCGACGCAGATAATAAGCAGCCGAAAGACCGGCCGGGCCGCCGCCTACCACCGCGACGCGCTTGCCGGTTTCAGGAGGAAGCTCCTCCATATACGAGTCATAATACAGATCGGCGGCCAAACGCTTGAATTCGTTGATCGCCACCGGCTTGCCGTAAACATTGCGGCGGCAGTCCTTTTCGCAGAACCGGGGACAGACCCGCCCGATGGTCATCGGCAGCGGAATACGCTCCTTGATGATCTGAAGGCTCTTGAGGAAATCTCCCTCGCGGCCGGCGCGCACATATTCCTCGACATTGGCGTGAGCCGGGCACGCGAGCGTGCACGGGGCTTCGCAGTCGCCGGTGTGCTCGCTCAACAGGAGATTGAGCGCGGTGCGGCGCATATCCAGCACTTCGGGGCTGCTGGCTTCGATCTCCATGCCTTCGGCCGGGCACGAGGCGCAGGAGGGCATGAACTTGTTGCGTTTGACATCTTTGACCACGCAGACAAAACAACTGGTGGTCTTGGAGATGCGCTGTTCGCGGCACAGCGTGGGAATCCGGATGCCATTGGCGGTGGCCACTTCCAAAATGGTCTGCCCCGGCTCCGCTTTGACGGTCTTGCCGTCGAGTTTGAATTCAATGCTCATGATGCTCAACCTTTTTTGACCCGTGTGATCGCTTTTTTCGGGCAGCTGCTCAGACAGCTGTTGCAACGGGTGCACTTGGTGTTGTCGATAACGAAGTCGTCGGAAATGGCTCCGACCGGGCAAGTCTTTATGCAGAGGCGGCATTTGACGCATTTGCTCTGGTCGAGCGAAAGCTTGACCATCGAGTTGCACTGCATCGCCTCGCAGTAATGATCCTTGACGTGGGCTTCGTATTCGTGACGGTAATAGCGGAGCGTCGCCAGCACCGGGTTCGGCGCGGTCTGACCAAGTCCGCAGAGCGAACCGGCCTTGATCTTGGGGCCGATGTCGGCCAGAAAATCCAGATCCTCCATCGTGCCGTTGCCGGCCACGATGCGTTCGAGCGTCTCAAACATACGGGTGGTGCCGACGCGGCAGAAAGTGCACTTGCCGCAGCTTTCACGGTGAGTGAAGTTCAGGAAATAACGGGCCGTTTCGACCATGCAGCGATCCTTGCCGATCACGATAAGTCCGCCCGACCCCATGATCGCGCCGAGAGAACGCAGTGAATCGTAATCGACCGGAGTATCAAACAATTCGACCGGAATACATCCGCCGGAAGGTCCGCCGGTCTGCACCGCCTTGACCTTTTCGGGGTCGGCTCCGCCGATCTCAAAGACGATCTCGCGCAGCGTAATACCCATCGGCACTTCGACCAGGCCGGGGAACTTGAGGTCGCCGGCCAGCGCAAAAATCTTGGTGCCTTTGCTGCCCTCGGTTCCCACCTTGGCGAACTCGGCTCCGCCGTCACGCAGGATCAGCGGAATATTGCCGTAAGTCTCCACGTTGTTGATCATGCTCGGATAGCCCATCCAACCCTTGTCGGTCGGGAAAGGCGGCCGGAAACGCGGCGTGCCGCGCTGCCCCTCGAGCGAGGCGATGAGCGCGGTTTCTTCACCGCAGACAAATGCGCCCGCGCCCTCTTTGATGATGATCTCAAGCTCGCGGCCGTTGACCACATTGAGTTTGTGGTCATAGATCTGCTTGATGGCGATGTTGAGATGCTTGATCGCCATCGGATACTCGGCGCGGCAATAGATGAAGAGCTTGGTCGCTCCGGTGGCATACGCGCCGATCAACATGCCCTCAAGCACCTGATGAGGCGCGCTCTCCATGAGCGAACGATCCATAAACGCGCCCGGGTCGCCCTCGTCGGCGTTGCAGATGAGTATCTTCTGATCGGCTTTTTTCGCCGCAAGGAAACTCCACTTGTTGCCGGTCGGGAAACCGCCGCCGCCGCGACCGCGAAGTCCGGAAAGTTTCACCTCGTTGACCACCGCGTCGGGGGCCATCGCCAGTGCGCGCTTCAGCCCGGCGTATCCGCCGTTGGCCACATAATCTTCAAAACGGGTGGGGTTGATGCGTCCGGCAAGCGCGAGCACTTTGACCAGTTCTTTGGCCTTGCGCACCGCGGGGATGACAAAACGCCCCTTTTCGCCCAGCGCGAGAATATTGGCGATCGACGCGTCGTCTTCCTTTACATTTCCGTAAAAGACCGACGATCCGTCGTTAAGCACCGCTTCGACCAGCGGCTCGGCATAGCAGTGACCGAGGCAGCCGGTGGGTTCGACCGGAACCGATCCCGCCTGCTCCACGAGTTTCTGCATCACCGGCTCGGCTCCGGCCGCGATACCGCAGCTGGCCATGCCGACTCTGAACATTTTTATGGCGGCGTTAGTACTCATTTCGAAGCGTACTCCTTGAGGATTTTGGTAGTGGTCTTGCGATCCAGCTTGGCATAGACGCGACCATTGACGCTCATGACCGGGGCCAGACTGCAGCAGCCCAGACAGGCGACGGTTTCCAGCGAGAAATTACCGTCTTTGTCGGTCTCGCCGTCCTTGATCCCCAGTTCGCCGCAGACCCAGTTGTGAACCAGCGTCGATCCTTTGATGTGGCAGGCGGTGCCGTCGCAAAGAGAAACCTTGTACTTGCCCGGCTTGACCCGTTTGAACTGAGCATAAAAACTCAGCACGCCCTCGATCTCCACCTCCGGTATGCCGAAATACTCGGATACCGCCTTGATGCTTTCGTCGGAGACGAAGCCCTCGACCCCCTGAACCGCCTGAAGCCCCTTGATGAGGTTGCTCGGCTCACGGTCGATCTTTTCCAGAAAACCGTACTTTTTTTCCATTATCCTTAACCTTGTTGTGTTGGACTCTGTTTCTGAACAGCAAGCTGCCCCTCGCGCCCGGGGAAATCGTCAAGCTGCATATATCCGGCCGGAGCGGTGTCGCGCACCTCGGCGGCCAGCTCTCCAAGCGTTACAACGCGCCAGCCGGCGGCCAAAACCCGCGTAAGATATTCGTCGAACATCGCGGCGCACCGCCCCCCCTCGGCCTCGGCGTGAACCGTCAGCACATTGGGGTGCGATTGCGTCAAGAGCGCGATCTGCCGGTCGTTATAGTTGGCGTCGGTGACGCCGTCGCGCCCGAGCATTTCATCATAGGTGGGAAGCGTCACCGGTATCTGAAGCTGGGCAAGTTTTTTACCCTTGACCACCGGATAAAACGGCGTTTCGCCCCGGCAGTCGCTGTTGTAGACAAACGGAAATTCCGCTTTGACTTCGAGCAGCCGGTCGTTGGTACGCCAACCGGGGGACGCGCTGGAAGCGATCTCCCCGCCGGCGACCGACCGGAGAAAGCCCAGACCGCGCTCGAATTCGCGCCGCATGTTCTTCTCGCTCATCGTCATAAGATTGGCCTGCGACTTGTGGTGATCCCACGCGTGAAAACCGATCTCATGACCGGCATTCATCGTCTCGCGGATAACCCCGACATTATGTTTGCCGATGTTGATGCCCGGCCACGCCGTGCCCATAAGCACGATCTCCGGGCCGTAAAGCCCGGCGGCGTTGGTACGCATCATCTTCCATGCAAACGAGGGGCGGAGCATCCGCCAAAGATGCCGCCCCATATTGTCCGGCCCGACTGAAAAATAGAAGGTGCCGCAAACGTCGTGTTTTTTGAATATCCTGCACAACTCCGGCACTCCGTGAGACGTTCCGCGGAGTGTGTCCACGTCGATGCGCAGGGCGATAATACCACTCATTTCATCAGGCTCAGTTATTGAACTCGCCCGATTTGATCGCTTCCTGAAGGAAGAAGTCAAGCGTGGTTTCGATCGACTGCTCAAGCATGATCGACGGCTCCCAGTCGATCAACTTCTTGGCGTTCTTGATGCTCGGCACGCGGTGCTGCACATCCTGATAGCCCTTGCCGTAGAAAGCACCCGACTCGACCACGATGTAGCCGGCGAATGGCGGGAACTTCGAACGCAGCGGGTGCTTGTCGAACTTCTCGACCAGCATTTCGGCCATCTGTTTGATGCTCGCCTCGTTGTCCGGGTTGCCGATGTTGACGATCGCGCCGGTGCATTTGCCGTCTTTGTTGTCAATAATACGGTAGAGAGCCTCGACGCCCTCCTTGATGTCCACAAAGCAGCGTTTCTGCTCGCCGCCGTCGATCAGCTGGATCGGCGCACCCTGCACCAGATTGAGGATCAGCTGGGTGATGGCGCGCGAACTGCCGATACGGGCACTGGTGAGGCTGTCAAGACGCGGTCCGATCCAGTTAAACGGCCGGAACAGCGTGAAATCAAGCTGGCCTTTGGCTCCGTAAGCCCAGATCACGCGGTCAAGCAACTGCTTGCAGGTCGAGTAGATCCAACGCTGCATGCGGATCGGGCCGGTGATGAGCTTGGACTCGTTTTCGTCAAACTGCGGGTCCTGGCACATGCCGTAGACTTCGCTGGTGGACGGAAAAATGATCCGCTTGTTGTACTTGACGCAATAACGCACAATGCGAAGATTTTCTTCAAAGTCAAGTTCAAAGACGCGCAACGGATTGCGGGTGTATTCGATCGGGGTGGCGATGGCCACCAGCGGCAGCACGATGTCGCACTTGCGGATGTGGTACTCGATCCACTCGCGGTGAATCGAAATATCGCCCTCGCGGAAGTTGAATCCCGGCCGGTCAAGCAGATGCGAAACATAGTTGCTGCGCAAATCGAGGCCATAGACGTCATATTTGCCGGAGTCGAGCAGACGCTCGCTGATATGGCTGCCGATGAATCCGTTGACGCCGAGGATCAGCACCGACTTGCGGCGACCGGCTTCACGGATTTGTTTCGGATTGGCTCCGAAGTTCATATTTGTGACAATGCGGGCATCTGAGGCCAGCTGGTCGCCGGTGGTGAACACACCGTTTTCGAGCTGGGCGGTCTTGATGCGCAGCGCATCCTTGCCGCAGGCGATGGTAAACGGGGCGGACGAAAGCACGGTGCCCGGCTTGGCCTGACGCGAAGCCGGCACCACCTCGGCCGACCAGAAGAAACACTTGCGGTCGCCGATGAAGCTGAACGCGCCCGGATAGGGCAGCGTGACGGCACGGATAAGGTTGCGGACTTCGCACGCCGTTTTCGACCAGTCGATCTGGCCGTCGGCGGGGCGGCGGCGCGGGAACGTGGTGGCCTGCGATTCATCCTGCGCGGTGAATTTGGCACTGCCGTCGAGCAGCCGGGGCAGCTCGCGGTCGAGCAGAATATCGGTGGCCTTGACCGCCTTGCCAAACAGACTCTTGGCGGTG
>JAQVVK010000090.1 GCA_028698975.1 Victivallaceae bacterium | reverse complement strand
GTGCCGCGTTGAGTGACTCGTAATCGCCCGGCATCGGTATGCGCACACCGTGCGCCGCTTCATAGGGGCGCGCTCCGTTGGCCTCGCCGCCTATGACCACGATCGACCGGTCAAAGAGACGCGGCTCGACAAAGCAGCTTGCCCCGTCGTGCGGGTCGGTGATGTAAACGCGGTCAAAGCCGAAACTTTGCCCGAACTCCGCCGCCGCCGCCACGTCGGCAAAGCCGCGCAGTTTCATGGCGAACTGCGCTCCGAGCGCGGAGCGCACCGCCTTGTCCCCGTAGGGGTCGATGGAGCCTGCGGTGTACCACAGCTCGGTCAATCCGGCGGCTCTTGCTCCGCGCACCACCGTGCCGAAGTTGCCGGGATCGCCCAGCCCGTCGAGCAATAGAATAAATTGATCGCCGGGTACGTCGTCTTCACCCGGCTCCGGCGGCAGCTCCGCCACCGCAAGCACTCCCTGCGGTGAAACCGTGCCTCCCAGCGCGGCGGCCCGCGTTTCACTTACTTCAATCGTGCGGCAGGTCAACTTTACGCCGCGTTGGATGAGTTCATTTTGGGCGTTGGAGGTCAGCACGACGAAGCGCATCAGCTCCGGCCGGCGTTGGGCAAGCTCGCCCACTGCGCGGATCCCCTCGCAGAGACAAAGTTGCTCCTTTTTGCGACCGTGACGGGTGCGCAGCACCCGGAGCAGGGATTCTTCGCGTCTGGTCAGCTCTTCCTCCATAAACGGCTCCTGGCTTACTTGGCCGGTGCGGAGGATGTTTTTTTATCGGCTTCGATCATCAATAGAAGCATGCGGGAACGGGAATTCCAGACTTCCACCGCCTGCGAATTTCCGGCTCCGCTTGCCTTGCTCAATATCTCCGCGGCCAGATCGGTGTTGCCGAGTTTTGAATAGAGCCTTCCGGCCGCGAAGATGGCTTCCGCCCGGACGTAGGGCGATTCTGCGGCATCAGTCGCGATGGCGGCAAATTCCTCCGCGGCGCGCCGGTCGTCTTTTTTCATCTCGCACACATAGGCGTGCGTAAGCTTGGCCGAACTGGCCACCAGCGCATTGTCGGCGGCGATGATCTTGTCAAGCTGTACCAGTGCTTCGTCGTATTTGCCGGCGGCGACCAGCATGCGCGACAACCGTTTGCGGGCGGACAGCGCGGTGCGATGGCCGTCGTAGCGCGCGATCAGCGAATAGAGTTCTTCTTCGGTTTCGGCGTTGGCCAGCGCGTTGGCGGCCGCCGCGTCGCGCCGGTCGGCCCATACCGCCACCCCGATGGCGATCGCGGCGATGATGAAAACCACGACGAGCGCGGTGATCAGCGCCTTGCTGTGTTCCATGACCCAAATGGCGATGCGTTCATGACCGGGAACCAGGGTGCGGGTGATCTCGGCTTCCATGCGCTTGGCGTTTTTCTGATTGGAGTTCGACATGACATTCCTCTGATGATTTAGTGATGCGAGAAGATACGTTCCGGCGCGTGGTAGAGCGCGACGCCGAGTTCGTTGGCCCGTTTGATCACGTCGGCGTCGCGCAGCGAACCGGCGGGAGCTATGATGGCGGTGACTCCGGCAGCGGCGGCGGTTTCCACCCCGTCCTCGAACGGGAAGAAGCCGTCGCTGGCCATGACCGAGCCGGCAAGGGTGCCGCTGCCGGTGTATTTTTGTTTGAACTTGGCGATCGCCTGTTCGATCGCGCCCACCCGGTCTTGCTCGCCGGTGCCGACCGACAGCGTCTGACCGTTGGAAACGATCACCACACCGTTGGAGCGCACGCTTATATTGACGTACCAGGCAAAAAGCAGGTCTTCAAGCTGACTGGGCGAGGCTTTGACCGTCGAAACCTGAACTCCGCAGCGGGTGTTTTCGCCGCGGGCTGGCACGAGGTCGGCCGTCGATCTGATCGCGGTGGTGAGCGGGGCGGCGGTCACCAGCGAACCATCGGCGAGCACTTTAAGGGTGTTGTGCACCGGTTTGGCTTCTCCGGTGTAGCGCGGAAGTTGTTTGAGGTCGCCGCAGCGAATGATCCTGATATGTTTGTTGAGTTTGCGTTTCTCGCCGTCGTTGAATATCTCAAGCACTCCGGGCGCGAATGACGGAGCCACCACGCACTCGACAAAGGTGCCCATGATCTCTTCGGCGGTGTCGGTGTCGACTTCGACGTTGAACGCGATCGAACTGCCGAAAGCGGCGCGGGCATCGGCGTCGCGGGCTTTGAGGTAAACATCGCGCAGGGTGTCTCCGGCGCGGGCGGTCGCCGCCCCGGATGGATTGACGTGCTTCATCACCGCGCAGGCCGGCTGGTCGAAGAACTTCACGATGTTGAGGGCGTATGAAACATCCTCAAGATTGGTCTGCGACAGGCCGCTTTTGCCGTTTTTAAGGATGGTCATGTCCCCGATCGGGCATATTTCGTCGGCCGGTTTGTAGTAAGCGGCGGGCTGGTGAGGGTTGGTGCCGTAGCGGAGATCGTCCACTTTGAGGTAGCGGCGCGAACCGATGGTGATTTCCGGCGGAAAATCGCCGACGTTTTTCGATAGATAGCTATCGCGGGAAAGAGAGTTGTTTGCCATTTTCAACGATTCCAAGTTTAAATTCAAAAAAAATGCATGTTCAGAATATATCACTGGTTGAACTTTTGAGCAAATGGAGCTATTGTTCTTTTAAAGAAAAAAGCGGGATTTTTATAAAATGCATCATTTTGATATGGGATCCGGCGGCCTCCTCATTACCTTTGAAGGCCCCGAAGGCGCCGGTAAAAGCACTCAGGCCGGCTTGCTGGCCGACCATCTGAACCAACTGGGGGTGAAGTGCTCCGTTACCCGGGAGCCGGGCGGTACGCCGCTTGCCGAGCAGCTGCGAGGAATCGTGAAAAACTATTCCGGTTCGGAAAAATTGCGCCCGGAAACCGAACTTTTGCTCATCGAGGCCGCGCGGGTGCAGCATGTGCATGAGTTCATTTTGCCGCGCCTCGCCGCCGGAGAGGTGGTCATCTGCGACCGCTACACCGATTCGACGGTGGCCTATCAGGGGAGGGCGCGCGGCATAAGCGAAGACGCGGTCAAACGGTTGAATGCTTTTGCCGTGGCGGGGGCCGTGCCTCGGTTGACGATTTTGCTAGATATGGCGCCTGAAGCCGGGTTCCGGCGTGCCGAGACCCGACCGGAAACGCAGGGCGAACATGACCGGTTTGAGGAGGAAAAGATCGGGTTTCACCGTGCGGTGCGTTCATCGTTTCTGGCGACGGCCGCGGCGGAGCCGGGCCGGGTGCGGGTGGTCAACGCCGACCGGCCGGCGGAGGAGATTCATCGGGAGATTGCGAAAATTGTCGAATCAGCTTTATTCAAAATATCTTGACCGCGCTCCCGGTACGGTGGCGCAGTTGGAGAATTCGCGTGCCGCCAATCGTTTCGGCCATTCATTTTTATTGCAGGCCGACTCGGCATTGGCGCGTCGGGAATTTGCCACGGTGATCGCGATGATCGCCGGGTGTCAGAAGCCGTCGCATGGTCGACCCTGCGGCGAATGCGCGGTATGCCGGGGGCTTGAAGAGGGGAAATACCCGGAATTTCGCACCCTGTCGCCGGTCGGCCGCAAATACGAGATCAAGGTGGGCGACCGCCAAAGTCCGGAGGAAAACACGGTGCGCGCCTTTTCCGACTCATTTTCGCTCACCAGCGCGGCCGGATTTCGCAAGATCGGGGTGATTTTCGACGCCGACCGCATGAACGACGAGGCGCAGAACGCCTTGCTGAAAACGCTGGAGGAGCCGCCTCCGGAAAGCGTTATTATTTTGGCGACCGGCAACCCGGCTTCGCTTTTGCCGACCACCCGGTCGCGCTGCCGCCGGATAACTTTGCTCGACAACGCCTGCGATTATGAGTTTGCCGGAGCGGAGGAGCTGTTTGCCGCGCTGGGCGCACTGGTCTTTCCGACTGGCATGATCGCTCCGGACGCCGGGGAGAGGCTGGCCGCCGCTCTGGTGGCTTCCGCCGCCGGGCTGGCCGCCGCGGCCGAAAACGACGCCGCCGGTGAATGGGCCGACCGGGTCGAATTTGCTTCGCATGGCGACGCGGCATTTGCCAAGCGGGTCGACGAGCAGCAGACATCATCGGCGGCGGGCGCATATATCCGGGAACGCAACCGGTTTTTAAGTGCGGTTCATGCGTTTTGCGCTCAGGCTTTTTTGTTGGCGGACGGGGCCGATCCGGGCGATCTGGCCAACCCGGAATTGTTCAAAGGGCTTACGCTGCGCCGCCCCGGGCTTGAGATGACCGCGAAACTTTTGCGCGAGGCCGAGGATCTGCTCTACACCTTGCGCTTTATGGTAAGTGACGAACTGGCTTTGCGAACTTTTGCCGCCAATGCGGCATTGATCTGCATGGCCGGAAACAAGGAGGCAAACCAGTGAACAGGCGGCAAAAACAATTTGAGTGGCTGTTGGGCGAGTTGCCGGGATTTCGTGCGGCGGGGGTGATCGACGAATCCGCCGAGGACGCACTGCGGCGGCATTGCCAGGACGAGTGCGGCAAAACCGCCGCCTCCCGTCGCGGTTATTACACGCTGGCCATTTCTCTGCTGGGATTGGTGCTGGTGGCGGGCGGAGTCGTGCTGTTTTTTAATTACAACTGGGATATGCTGGGCAAGACGGCGCGAATTGCCGTTTCCAGTGTACCATTGGCCATCGGAGCCGTGCTCGGCATGGTGACATTGTCCACCGGGCGCGGCGTATTGTGGCGCGAGGCGTCGGCGTTATTTTCGGCCACCGGCACGGCTTTGCTCATTGCCATGCTTTCGCAGATTTATCAGACCGGCGGATCGCTCTACGACTTCATGACGCTCACCTTGCTGTTGGCTTTGCCGTTTCTCTATATTTTCAACAGCATTCTATTGGCCACCATTTATGTTTTTGCGATGTTTGTGATGACCGGAGGCGCCATCACCTCACCCGCTGCCGGTACTCTGGTGCTGGCCGGCTGGGCAATATTTGCGGCGTGGCATCTCGGTGCGAAAGCCAGCCCTTATGCGGCATGGGTGCGTTATCTCACCTTGCCGGCGGCGGTGTTCGCGGCGATCATTTTATGTGAGTGGCGTACTGGTGTGCAGCTCATGACGCTTGCCGCGATCATGGCGGCGGCCGGAGCCGTTGCCGCCGCTCACGGCGTGCCGGCAAAACAGAACCCGTGGCTGCCGGTCGGGGCGTTTGCGCTCGGCGTGCTGCTCCTGGTCGGCGGCTGCAGGAATGGCTTCTTTTCGGCCGATGACCATGCCAGCCGTCAGGCTATAATATGGAGCCAGTCGGCTTTTTGGGTGGCGCAGCTGGTGTATTGGCTGCTGGCCGCCGAACTGGTACGGATCGAGCGGCGCAATCTTGCGCCGGTGTGGTATGTGATCGGTCTAATGGTGCTTTGCAACTATTATCTGGTGCTTGGCGACGATCCGGAGACGGTCGGGCGTATCGGCAGCAATGTGATTGCCGCCGTGGCCGGGCTGCTTCTGGTGATCAACGGGGTGCGCCGCAATTCGTCAAGCGTATTCAACGCCGGGCTGGCATTGTTGGCCGGGCTGGTGGTCTGCCGCTTTTTTGACAGTGATCTTGGGGTGCTGTGGCGTTCGGCCGGGTTTGTTGCCAGCGGTTTGCTGCTGCTGGCCGGCAATCTGGTCTTTATCCGGCGCAGAAATCATTGCAGCGAGGTGAAAAATGTTTAAGATCGACCGTATGAGAATCGTATTTTTCTGCGCTGCGCTGGTGTTGGCTCTTTTCTACCCGGTATGCAAAATCGTGTCGTTTGAGTATCCCTCGGTGCCGCCGGTGGTAATGGAGTTCAAGGTGCAGGGGATGGCCCCTCACGACCCGCTTCGGGGGCGCTATGTGTATTTGAATATCGACCAATCCTATATTGAACTGGATAAACGGATTGACGATGAAAAATTGCATAGCTGGCGATACCGTAACGGTGTATGTTATGTCGCCTTGGAGACCGATGAAGACGGTTTGGCCGGAGCGGTCGCGATTGCGACGGATCCGGCGCGGCTTCCGGTGGACAAGCCGTTTATGCGGGTCGAATATTTGTGGGAAGAGCGTATTATGGATCACGACGCCAAAGGTGGCGATGACGCGCAATTTCGTTACCGCTATCACTTTCGCTATCCCTTCAACCGTTTTTACATAAACGAGCCGCTGGCTCCGCGCGCCGACCGTCTGCTGGCTGAAACTGCGCGCAAGGGTGGCGAGGTGCATGTCTCGGTCAATGTTTATGCGCACGGCGGTTTTTCGGTCAACGAACTATATGTGGACGACCGGCCGATCCGGGAAATACTTACGCAGGTCGATAAGTGAAAATCAAGTTGAATTTCGAACCGCCGTGGCAACTTGACATCGCTCCGGGCTGGCTGGCGGTGATTTTTGTTTTCGGTTTTTTCGGCAATCAGGCTCTGGTAATGCTGATGGGCGGGGTCATCGTTGTGATTTCGCATATTACCGGTTGGGAGAATATCGGCAATGTCTGGCTGGCACCGGTTTGTTTGCTGGCCGATATGTTTTTTCTCTCCTTGGTTTTGGCGGTCTACTATTTGCTGAACCCCCGCGGCAGGTTGATGGAAAAACTAGGGTTGCGGAGTTTTACGAAACGCGACATCCTGACGGCCATAATATTTTTTGCGGCGGCGGCGATCGCGGTGGTGGCGGCGACCGGAGCATGGCAGTGGGGACTTGATACATGGCATATACCCTATGCGCAGGAGCAGGATATTTCCAGTGAACTGCGTAACGCCGGGCCTTTGCTACAGGTGGCGTTTGCCATTGTGACCATCATTTTGGCTCCTCTATTTGAGGAGCTGTTGTTTCGGCGCACGCTGTTTGGCGCGCTTCTGCCGCTGGGAACGGCGGGCGCGGTGGTCGGTGCTTCGCTCGTCTTTGCTCTGGTACACTTTTTTCTCCTCGGTCTGCCGGGGTTGTTTCTGCTGGGATTGGCGTTTCAGCTGTCATATCTTGTGTCGCGCAATCTGGCGGTGCCGATGGCGATGCACGCGGTGTGGAACCTTTCCAGCTTCATTATCACGCTTGCCGGCTGGGATATCTGAACCTTAACAGCTCCCTACCGTGTGAGCGAGGCGGCGTAATCCGAGAGCGAATTGTCTCGCGCTCCCAATATGACGATGAGGTCGCCGGACCGGGCGATCAACTCCAGATAATCGCGCAGTTTGCCGCGGTCGTCAAAGACCATGTAATGCTCCGGATGACGGGCGCGCGATTTCCAGTCGGAGGCGACTTCTTCGGCGGTCGGTTTGAAACTTGACGTGCCGCCGGCGTAAAACGGCGGCAGTATGATAAATTTATCGCCGGGTTTTAGTTCGTTTTCCAGCCGGAGAAAGAGTTCGTCGCGCATGAATCCCCACGGCCCGAAGCCATGCGGCTGAAACACCGCATAAAGATGACCTTCCGGTGAATATTCGCGCATGCCGCACAATGCGGAAACGATTTTTTCCGGGTTGTGCGCGTAATCGTCAAAGACCAGAGCCCCGCCCGGAGTGTTTCCGGCAAAATCGTTGCGCCGCCAGACCCCGTCGAAACGCCCGAGCGCGGCAAGGGCGGCTTGCGGCTCAAAACCGAGCATTTCCAGCATGGCATAAATGGCCAGCGCATTGAGCGCGACGTGCCGACCGAATTGCGGCAACGGCACCGCTTTGTCGCCGCTGAACTTCGCTATCGGCAGGCGCGATTTAATCCGGCAGTCCTCCTGCGAAAATCCATAGAGCCGCAACATGTTGTTCATGCCCAGCCCGTCGCTTAACGGGCGGTCGCCGGAGGGGGCAAGCTCAGTGCGTTTGCCGTCTTGATAGATGGCGTCGGTGTGATCGATCACCTGATAGTCGAGCAGCGCGTAATGAGCGTCGCGTCGCGGTTGCGGGTCGAATACTCTTACATCCAGACCGGGCGGCAAAACCGGCTTGACCGCCTCGTAAACGTCGCGCTCCAACACGGCTCCGCGACGGACTTTTTTCAGAAATTCGCCGAACACCCTCGCCAACTCGGCCTTGTCATAGTGGTCGGTGCCGATGTTGAGCACCAGCGCGTAATCCGGGGCGTAGCGCAACAGGCTTTTGTCGCTTTCGTCGGCTTCGAACACCAGCGTCGAACCGTCACCCGGCCGGAAATTTCCGGCAAAGCAATCGGTTATGAAGCGTTTCACCAGTGCGCCGTCAAGACAACCCGGGTCGCCGCCGAGATTGAGCAAGGCTTCCGCCAAATAAGCGGTAACGGTGCTTTTGCCGCAACTTCCGCTCACGGCGATGGTGGTTTGATAGTGGCCGCCCTCCACCAGTTTTTCCAAGAGTTCGGAGCGATGCAGACGCGGCGTTTCGGGCGCGGCCGCAAAGTCGGGGTTGTCCTCCTCGATCGCGGTCGAATAAACCAAAAAATCGGGTTTCCCGGCTGTAATAAACGATCCATCCTGTGGAAAAACCGCCACCCCCTGTTTTTTCAGCGCGTCAAGAATCCGCCGGTTTTCGGGGCGGTCGGCTCCACGGTCGCTGCCGCTTACCTGATTTCCGGCGGCCAGGGTCATTGCCGCCGAGCCGCTCATGCCGATGCCGCCGACGCCGATAAAGTGATAATGTGCCATTGCTCAATGACCTCCGTTT
>JAQVVK010000089.1 GCA_028698975.1 Victivallaceae bacterium | reverse complement strand
GACCCGTCTGCTGGATGCGGCGGTACGGGCCGAGGGGGTGGCCAAGCCTCGTCTGGCCGCCGCCGCCATCAATCCGCATGCCGGGGAAAACGGCTGTATGGGGCGCGAGGACGAAGAAACCGTCAAGCCCGCGCTGGATGAGTTGCGGAGGAGCGGGGTCGATATTGACGGACCGTTTCCGCCGGACACGCTTTTTATTGAATCAATCCGATCCCGCTATGACGGCTTGGTCACCATGTATCACGATCAGGGGCATATTCCGTTCAAAATGCTGGCGTTCTCAAGCGGAGTCAATTCGACGCTTGGTCTGCCGCTTATTCGCACGAGCCCCGATCACGGCACCGCCTTTGACATTGCTTGGCGCGGTGTGGCCGATCGCGGCAGCATGCTTGCCGCCATTGAGCTGGCGATACGGCGGGCAAATTCAAAATTGGGGAATCGTTGAATGTATCTGCGTAAAACATTGATCCTGACATTGGCGGCGTTTTGCGCCGCCGGAGCTGCTGAAACCGAAACGGAGAAAACTCCGGCGCCGGCGGCAACAGAAGTCAACGCGGTGTTGGCTTCAGTTGATGGCGAGCCGATTTGCCTGGGGGATATTTTGCCGGTAACGCGGAGCGCGGAGGCGCAGGTCTTTGCCACCCGTTCGGGGCAGGAGCGTTACGACGCGGTGCGGGAGATCCGGCGCACGGCGGTGGAGGATATGGTCTCGCGCAAACTCATAATGGGAGCTTTTCGCCGTGCCCCGTTTGAGGTTGCCGAAGATGAAGTTGACCGCAGGCTTGATGCGTTTGCCGAGGAAATGGGGTGTCGTTCGCGGCGCGATTTCTCGGCCAAGCTGCGCAGTCAGGGCAACACGATCGAAAAAATGCGCGAAGCGGTGCGCGACCAGTTTATCTACGAGTTGGCGGTCTATCGCCGTCTGCGGGTGGTTGACAGTGTTACGCCGCGGGAGGTGCACGAATACTTTGAAGCGCACCGGGCGGATTTTTCCACTCCGGCCAAATTGCAGCTTGCGATGATCCAACTTGACGATAAAGACAGTGGATTTGTCAAAAAACTTGCCGAAGTTGATTCCAAACTTGCGGTTGACCCCGATGCGTTTGCCGAAGTCGCGGCCTCGTATTCGACCGGCCCCGGCGCGGAGCAGGGCGGTGTTTTGGGCGAGATCGAGGAAAAACGTTTGCGGCCGGAATTTGCGGCGGCCATGCCGGGCATGGAGATCGGCCGGGTTTACGGACCGGTCAAGACCGCCGACGGCACCGTTTATTTGAAGATTTTGAGCCGTACCGCCGCCGCCGACACCGGTGAGCGCGAGGCGGCCGAGATCGTGCGCCGTAAAATCGAAATCGAGCGGCGCGCCGCCGCATTGCGTGATTACGTCAAGGAATTGAAATCACAGGCGGTAATCAGATATTTCTTCTGAACCGGCATCCCCGGCAGTGTTTCCGCGTGGCCGCCTGGCGAGAGTGGCGGCCATTTTTTGTTTTTGCTTCATAGAAGTTCCCGCTTTGTCGCGGTTTTTACAGTGAAGCCGCTTGTAAATAGCATATAGTGCGTGTATTTTACCCCAATAGAATTGTAAAAAACGGTGATACTGCGGAAATTGACAAAATGTTGCCGCAGGCGTTAGGGGTTGTGTTTTGGATTTGCATTGTACACGGTTGTTTTTTGAATGTAAAACTGATGTTTGTACAATCGATATGCCGTATTCATATTGCAAGAAGAAATCCGCCCAATAAGTGGAGTTTCGATCAATGAGTGTTTTTTTGACGACAGACATGGGAGCCTTGAACTGGGGCTGTTTGACCGCCGCCATTTTTTTTGCAATGGTATCGCTGCTTTTGGCGTTGGAGTTGTATATTCAGCGAAAACGTCTCCTTGTAAAACGCAAAACGCCGGCGGACGCTCCCACGTACATGAGCAACGGAGAGGATCGGCAGTCGTCTTTCTTCAATATGGTGCTGGAGTTGATACCGTGTCAGGTATTCATCAAAGACCCGCTTGATAATTTCCGCTATAAGATCGCCAGCCGCAATTTTATCGATTATTACCAGCTTGACGAAGCCGGTGTTATAGAGCACCCGGATGAAGATATTTTCGACCAGGAGGTCGTTCAACAGTTGCGCAACCATGACCGGGAAGTGTGCGCGTCGCCCGGAAAGGTATTCCGGTACGACGAAGACGTATCCTATCACCGTCGCGGCAAGGAGACGTTTAAGTCGCTCAAAGTGTGTTTCAAGACCGCCGACGGTCACCCCTACATGTTGGGCGTATGCGTTGATGTGACCGATATGAACAACCTGATAAGGACCGAGCGGATAAACAACGAGGCCTTGGCGCAGGCGGTCGCCGAATCGGAATTTGCGCGGGTGGTGGCAAAAAGTTCCAAGACTTTGAGAACCGAGTTGAATTGCTCGCGAATCATCGTTTTAAGTTATTCATCCCAAAAAAGGCTGATGCTGTATCATGATGAATCCGACGAAAATCTGAAGCCGCTGCATGAGTATGGGCTTGCCGATCATGAGGAGTTTTGGAATTCGATACTGCTTGACCGGTTCAAAAACAATCAGATGATCGTTTATGATAATCTTCATGAAGCGACTGAGATGCGTGAATTTATCGATCGTCATTCTGATTGTCATACCCGGTCTTTTGCGGCGATACCGGTTTTCGTCGGAGATGAGCTTTTGGGTGGTCTGCTGATCTACTACAATACGCCGCATGTGTTTCTCAATGCGGACAAGGAATTGTTGTCCGCCATGAGCAAGATTATCTCTCTGGCGGCTATCCGTGACCGGCAGCTGCGTCACATGCGTCAGGTCGAGGAGGAAAATCAATCTCTGCTCGATAATATCTCAATCCCGCTTTGGCTTTACAGTACGACGGGGGAGATCGTGCAGACCAACAAGGCCGCCGACCGGATTTTCGGCCGCCCCGACCGCCATCAGGAGTTCGGTTGCCGGGAGCTTCTGAAGTGCGAAAATTGCGGTTCGCCTTGTCCGGTCCGTCAAGTGTTTGCTTCGCGGGAAACGGCTCGCGAGCGTTATTTGTTCAACGGGCGCAGTTATCTGGTCGAGAGCCGGCCGATATTGGATCGCGACTCCGGCGCGGTGCGCGGCGTGGTCAGCAGTTTTTACGATGTTTCCGATCTGGATGCGGCGATTTCCTGCCAGCAGACGGTCAACGATTGTCTGGTCAATCTGGTGCGGGAAATGGATGTGGATCAGGCATTGGAGAAATCCATTCAGGGAATATGCGAGCACCTGCAGGCGACGAGGTGCTATATCATGCGGATGGACTTTGACTCGTCAACCGCATTCTGTGATATAGAGTATTCCAAAGGCGCACGGCTGGCCAACGACCGGGTACAGAAATTTCCTCGTGATGACATGGACGAGTGGGTGAGTTATTTTATGAGCTACCCGCTGGTGTCGTTTCCCACCCGCGAATCAATGCTCAACCATCCCGGCCTGAATTTCTATCGGGACAACATCGTCAAAAACAACGTGCAGTCGATCTACGCGCACCGCATCTTGGTCAACGGCAAATTGTGGGGGTACTTGAGCGCGCTTTACGAGCAAACTCCGCATGAGCTGACACCGCCGGAAAAAGACTTCATCGGTTCGATCGCATATTGCATTGAGTTGATGTTGATCCGCAAGCAGTATCAAAACAAAGTCTTTGCATCTTTGCGGCAGGCGCAGATGGCCGATAAAGCCAAGAGCATGTTTCTGGCCTGCATGAGCCACGAAATAAGGACGCCGCTCAATGCGGTGATCGGTCTGGCCGAACTCCTCAAAGCCGGTTCGCTGCCCAAAGCAACCGAAAGCGAATACATCGACGCCATATCCGACGCCGGAAATGCGCTTCTGGCTCTGATAAATGATGTGCTTGACCTTTCCAAGCTGGAGGCCGGTCAGATGGTGTTCACGCCGACCGGGGTGGATTTTGCGGCATTGATTCATTCGGTGAGCGGTATTTTTATCCAGAAATGTCAGGAGAAGAAACTTCGCATGATCGTGGACATTCCGCCCGACACCCCGGTTGTCTGCATCGACAAACTGCGGGTGCGCCAGATATTGTTTAACTTGCTGGGCAATGCGGTAAAGTTCACCGATGCCGGTTCAATCACCATCAAGGCCGATTTTCAGGAAACATCGGATAAGGCCGGTGTTTTGCGTTTCAGCGTGATCGATACCGGTATCGGGATCACGGACGAAGATCAAAAACGGATATTTCAGACCTTTGTGCAGGCCAAGGCTTTGCGCGGCACTCAAGCCGAACATCATGGCACCGGGTTGGGGCTGGCGATCTGTAAACGCATGATCGAGCAGATGGACGGTAAGATGACGGTGACAAGCAAGCTTGGGCATGGTTCTGAATTCCGGGTCGAGCTGTATAACGTGCCGACCGCGTCCTCGGCCGATTTGGCAAGACATGATGTGGCCGTTGAGAAGATCGCCCCGCCGGGAAAGATTTCGGTTTTGGTTGCCGACGATGTTACGATGAACCGTAAAGTGATGTCGGCCATTCTGAAAAGGCTGGACAGCCGGATAAATGTTTTTAATGCGTGCAATGCCGACGAAGCGTGGGCGATAATTGAACGTGAGAAAGTCGATATATTCTTTACCGACCTCTGGATGCCGGGAATGAATGGAGCGGAACTCACGGCTAAAATACGCCACAGCGAAAAACATCGCCGGTTGCCGGTGGCGGCAGTCACCGCCGATGTCGACGGCGGAGAGAGTTTTGACATGTCGGTATTTGACGCGGTGCTGACCAAGCCGATAACCATAGAAAAGATCAGGAATATTATCGGGAAGTTTGAATCGGAAAATCTTCGCGGCGACGGTGAATAGAAGTTTTTGCAATCCGGGCTATTGCTTTGCGCCGACGCCGGGGTGGGCGCAAAAGACCAGCACCGGGCTGCCCGATGTGAAGTCAAGCGAAAACGAGCTTCCCTGCGCTTCATTGAGTGTCGCCCGCCACCAGCGGGTGAGGCGCATTTTTTTCAGCGGATATTTCAACCCGGTCGAAGTGATCTCCTGCTTCGAATCAAACGAAAACAACGATATTTGCTGCCCCGGGATGCTCGAAAAACTTCGCGGCGTCGTCGCCGCGTGAAACACTCCGTAATCGGTGACGAGCTTTATCGAATCAACCTGCGGGGCGAAATCGGCCAGAAGCGACAGATTGCCGAGCGTGTGATCCTCGCGTTTGCCGGTTGCTCCCAAGATGACGATGTCGCGCCGCCCGGCGGCCAGACAGCAATGAAAGGCTTTGCATAGATCGTTGTCCTCCTGCCCGCTGTCGTAAAAGAGGCGATCCGAAAACCGTTTTTTCAGGCCGGGCGAAAGACTGTCGAGATCGCCGGCCACCAGATCGGGCGTGAAGCCGTGACGAAGCAGCGCGGCGGTGGCTCCGTCGCAGCTGACGATGAAGTCGGCTTTTTCCAATATCGCCAGCACTTGCCGGTTGCGTGGAAAATCGCCGTCGGCAAGAATTACGGCGGTGTTGGTCGGCATGATCGCTCCTCTTTGCTCCATTGCACAAAAAAGATTATACCGTTGGCCAGTGCGATGCACCACATCAACAGGCCGGCCACCGATCCGGAGCCGGTGCGGTAAAGCAAATACCACATGTATATCGAGGCCGCATTGACGACCGTCCAGAGCAGCCATTGCTCAATACACCGTTTGACGGTGAGCACCATTGCGGTAACCGATAAAACCGTGGTGAGGCTGTCAAGCCACGGGCTGGTGTCGCCAAGACGCGCAAGCACGTTTGCATAAACGGCGATGCCGATCAAAGAAAGCAGCGCGGCGATCAATCTGCCGCGGCCGGAGAGCGCGGTCTTATTGATGATTTGCCGCTGATCGAGGTGACGCCGCCAGCAGATCACCCCGACAAACATCATGGGCAGATACCAGCCCCAGTTGAGCATGACTTCGCCATAAAGCGTCGCCTTGAATGAAATCAACCCGTATGTCACGGTATTGATGATGCCAAAAAAGTAACAGCCAATCTTGCCTTTGCCGGCAAAAAGCGCGTAGAGCGTACCGGTCACTGCGGCGGTGATGCCGACCCCGTTGTCGCCCATCAACAGCGACAACGCGATTATGGAAATACAACAAAATGCGAGCCAGCCCAGCTCCCAAACTCGCCAGCCGGACATTTCGTTTTTGAGCCAGTGTTGCAGCGCGGCGGTGGTGGACATGATCGATCCCTCAAAGCGCGGCAGCGGTGCGACGCGCCCAGGCATCGGCTTCCCGCACGACTTCAAAGCTCGATTGCGGCATAACCTGATGCGACTTCATCACCCGCTCGATGACCGACCAGATACCGGTGAATTTGAGTTCGCCGCGCCGGAATTTCTCGACCGCCACCTCGTTTGCCGCATTCATCACGGTCGGCAGCGTGCCGCCTTGACGCATGGCAATGCGGGCAAAGCCCAGTGACGGGTATTTGCTGGTGTCGGGGCGGCAGAATTCAAGTTTGGTCAGGGTCGAAAAATCCAGCTTGGGCAGTCCGCCATCGGCCGACCGCTCCGGACTGGTCAATGCATATTGTATGGCAAAGCGCATGTCCGGCCGCGACATCTGGGCGATGAAACTGCCGTCGCACAACTCGATCATCGAGTGTACCAGCGATTGCGGGTGCAGAAGCACGGAAATTTTGTCCTCCGGCATGTCAAACAGCCAACGCGCTTCAACCATTTCCAAGGCTTTGTTCATCAAACTGGCCGAGTCGATGGTGACCTTTGGCCCCATGCTCCAAGTCGGGTGTTTGAGCGCGTCGGCCAGCGTTGCGGTTTCCAGCCGGGCGCGATCCCAGTCGCGGAACGCCCCGCCCGAGGCGGTCAGCCAAAGTTTGGCGACCTCGTCTCGGTGTCGGCCGGCCAGACATTGATAGATCGCCGAGTGCTCGCTGTCAACCGGCACGATCGAACCATGCCCGGCGTCAAGTTCGCGCCGGATCATCTCGCCTGCCATCACCAGCACTTCCTTGCTGGCCAGTGCCACCTTTTTGCCGGCGCGAAGCGCGGCCACCGTCGGCTCCAGCCCGCCGGTGCCGACGATCGCCACCAAAACGGTGTCAACCTCGGGCGAAGTGACCAATTCGATCACCGCGTCGCTTCCGGCGGCGGCGTTGACTCCGGCCGGGAGAGCTTTTTTCAACTCGTCAAATTTGTTCTCATCGGTGGTTATCACCGTGCGCGGCATGAATTCGGCCGCCTGCCGCGCCAGCTCGTTTATGCTGCTGCGCGCCACCAGACCCACCACATTGAAGCGTTCGCGCCCGGCGGCCAGCACCCGGGCCGTGCTGCGGCCGATCGAACCGGTCGCACCTAAAACGGCGATGTTTGTTTTTTTCATTTCCGTTCCGTTGAATCGATTATAATAGTCACCGGGCCGTCGTTGCAGAGCGACACCTTCATATCGGCACCGAACTTGCCGGAAGCGGTCGTGACGCCCTGTTTTTTCACTTCGTCGATAAACATTTCGTAAAGCGGTATCGCCGTTTCCGGCCGGGCGGCCCCGCCGAAGAACGGTCTCCGCCCCGATGTGACATCTCCCAACAGCGTGAATTGCGAGATGATCAGCATTGCTCCTGAAACATCGGCCAAGGCGAGGTTCATCTTGCCCGCCGCGTCCTCAAAAATCCGAAGTTTGGCGCATTTTTCGGCGGTGTAGCGCACATCGTCGCCGGTGTCGTCTTGCGCAACCCCGACCAAAACCAAAAAACCGCGTTTGATCGCTCCGATGGTTTGGCCGTCGACCTCGACGGAAGCCGACGTCACGCGCTGTACCACCGCTTTCATCGGATCAGACGGGTGAATTCGTTGCGGGTCGCCAATTCGCGCCGGAAAGATCCGAGCATGGCACTGGTGGTCATCACCGAATTTTGTTTTTCCACGCCGCGCATTTGCATGCAAAGATGACGCGCCTCCATAACCACGCCGACCCCCTCCGCGCCTAAAATATTCATCAACGCTTCGGAAATCTGCTTGGTCAACCGCTCCTGCACCTGAAGCCGCCGGGCGAACATGTCAACAATGCGGGCGATTTTGCTCACTCCGATGATCTTGCCGTTGGGGATATAACCGACGTGGCATTTGCCGAAAAACGGCAGCATGTGGTGCTCGCACATGCTGAAAAACTCGATATCCTTGACGATCACCATATCGTCTGATTCAGCCTCGAACAAGGCTCCGTTGACTACCTCGTCGATGTTTTGACGGTAGCCCCGGGTGAGATAGATCAAACTTTTTTCAACCCGTTCCGGAGTCTTTTCCAAGCCCTCGCGGGTCGGATCCTCGCCGATTTCGGTAAGGATACGACTGATTTCTTCTTTCATGAAACAACCTCTAATTCAACATGACCTGACCGCCGGTCACCGGAATCGCCTGACCGGTTTCATAGCACTGGGTGACCGCGTAAATGATCGCATTGGCCACGTCGGCCGGGAAGCAGCCGCGGTGCATCGGTATTTGTTTTTCGTAATGCAGCTTGACATCGGCCACCGTCTTGGCTCCGGGGACTTTGCCGGTTTGCAGATACTGTACAAAGAGTCCGCGATTGGGGTCCGACCACAGCGGGCCGTCAAAGAAGTTGCCGGGGCAGACGCTGTTGACTTTGATGTGATCGGTCACCAGTTCGAGGGCAAAGCTCTGGGTAAGCCCGAGCGTGCCGAACTTGCTTCCCGCATAGGCCCCGTTGCGGTTGGAGCCGAC
>JAQVVK010000088.1 GCA_028698975.1 Victivallaceae bacterium | reverse complement strand
CCATCTCGCCGTCGCGGATAATCAGTTTTTCGTCGCAAATCTCCGCCCGGTACGGCACGTCAAGCATCATCGTCTCCAAATACATGAAGTTCGGGATGCACCCGGCCAGCTGCAGCGTCGCCGCATTGGCCACCGGCCCGGACGGGTTGTGCGGACAAAGCCCGATATGCGCGTTTTCGGCCTGCGCCGCGATCTGACGTATCTCCATAATGCCGCCGGCATGCGAGACGTCGGGCTGGGCGAAGTCGGCCGCCTGGAGGCGGAAGAAATCGCGGTAATCCTGCCGCCCGTAGAGCCGCTCGCCCGCCGCGATCGCCACACGCGACCGCGCCTTGACCTGCGCCAGCGCCTCAAGATTGTCCGGCACGGTCGGCTCCTCAAACCAGAGCACGTTAAACGGCTCCAGTTCGCGGGCGATCCGCAGCGCGGTCGGCACGTCAAAGCGGCCATGACCCTCGATCAGCAGCTCGACATCGTCGCCGACCACTTCGGCCACCTTGCGGACGCATTCGATCGATTTGGCCAGAGCGGGTTTCGGTATGGTGAGAAACGCCTTGCCAAACGGGTCCCACTTCAATCCCTTGAATTTAAGGTCGCGCACCTTTTGCGCTTTCTCGGCGAATTCATCGGGGGTCTTGGCCGGCGAAAACCAGCCGTTGACATAACACGGCACCGATTCGCGCACCTTGCCGCCCAGCAGCTGCCAGACCGGAGCGTCGAGCGACTTGCCGAGAATGTCCCACAACGCGATCTCGATACCCGAAATCGCGCTCATCAGCACCGGCCCGCCGCGCCAGTAAGCGTCGCGGTAACACTCGGAGCGAAACTGCTCGATCCGGCGCGGGTCGCGCCCGATCATAACGCGGTCAAGCTCGTGAATGGCGGCCTCGACCGCGTGTTCCTTATATTCGAGCGTGCTTTCGCCCCAGCCGTGAATACCGGCGTCGGTCTCGACCTTGACAAACACCCAGTTGGTGCGGTAACAGTGGCAGAGGAATGTCTTGATTGCGGTGATCTTCATTTTTGCAAACTCCTACGGTTCGTAATAGATGCCGCCGTTGATGTTGATGGTCTCTCCGGTGACGTAGCCGTTGCGGACGGCGAAAAGCACCGCCTCGCCGATCTCCTCGCTCTCGGCCGGGCGGCCGAGCGGAATACGCGCCAGCTCGCGGACGCGCATTTCCGGGGTAAGCCGCTTGACTGCGTTTTCGGTTTCGATCATGCCGGGGGCGACGGTGTTGCAGGTAATGTTGTACGCGGCTCCGTTCTGGGCGAACGCCCGGGTCAGACCGTGCATGCCGAGTTTGGAAACGCCGTAAGCGATCATGGTCATCTCGGCCGGCACGAAACTGCGCACGCTGGAAATATTGACGATGCGGCCGTAATTGCGCGGCTTGGCCTGATTGAAAAAGGCGAGCGAGCAATTAAACGCGCCGTGCAAATTGATGTCCATAATCATCATGAACCACTTGGACTCGGAGTATTCCGGTTTGCGTTTGTAGGGGTCAAGCCGGGCGTTGTTGACCAGTATATCGACCGGGCCGACCTCCTCGAACATTTTTTTCACCGCGTTTTCGTCGGTAATGTCGCAGCGGTAAAAATCGGCCTTGCCGCCCAGTGCGCGGATTTCATCGACCACGCCCTGTGCTTTCTCCGGGCTGTTGGCGCAGTTGACCACCACTTCGCAGCCCGCTTGCGCGAGTTGAATGGCGATCACCCGCCCCAACCCCTGCGAACTTCCGGTCACAATAGCCTTTTTTCCTTTGATGTCTTCCATTTTCTTCTCCTAAAAAAAGTTTGAAATGCGTCAGCCGATCGAGGCGATACGCGACATGGCGAGGTTGATCTCCTCGGCGGCAAGGCGCGAACGCTTAAAAATGTCATCGTTGAATTCCCCGACCGGCATTGAAATGCCGAGCGAAGCGATAAATTCGCGGTTGCGAAAGAGCGGGAAAGCGATGATGTCCTGCTCCTCGCGGAAGTCGCGCCGCACCACAAAGCCGTCAGCCCGGATTTGAGCAAGGCCGGCCATGGCGTCGGCTTCATCCGAATATTCCGGGAAGAAATTCTCGCCCCGGGCTTTGGCGTTGCGAAAAAATTCGAGCTTCTCCGACGCCCCGGCATAAGCCGCCAGCACCAGCCCGGTGGCGGTTTCAAACAGGTCGTTAAACACCACCACATCAAAGTGAATATTGAGTTTGCTGCGGTTGCTGTAATAGAGGATATATCTCGAATTGCCGCGATTTTCGGCGATCAGCACCGATTGCCCCAGCTCTTCGGCGCAGCGGTTCACCGCCGGCACCGCGAAATTGAGCAAATCCCGACGGTAATTGACCGCCCGCCCCAAAGTCAGGGCGCGGGGGCCGACCGAGTAGCCGCGCTGCCGTGAAATCTGTTCGGCGTAGCCAAGGTCGCACAACTCTTTAAGAATACGCGAACAGGTCGAGCGGTTGATCCCATGCGCCGTTGAGATCTCCGACGGAGTGATCGGCTGGGGCGAGGCCGTGGCCAGCATTTCAAGAATGGCAAAAGTCTTGTCTAGAACCTTTATCATAGTCGCGCCTTGCTTGGTTCACATTGTGAACTTTATGTTTATTATAAATAATATACAACCACTATATGAATTAATCAAGTTGGATTTCTATCCGTGCATAAAAAAACGCCACCGTTTCGGGTGGCGTGGTCAATGACTTGAAAACGAAGCTGTTCAGCCGGTCAGGCAAATGGTGGTTATTTGTTTTTCAGGGTGTCGGCGTAGGCCTGCATATTTCTTTGCAGTTTCTTCAGGGATTCACCCAGTCTGGAAATGTCAAGCTGAAGTTTTTTGGCTTCATCGCCCAACTGCTCGCTTATCGGGATTTCGGAGAGTTCCTCGGTTTTGTCCTTGAGTTCCTCGGTCACATCCTCGATCTTGTCGGCACACTCGGCCAGCCTTTCCTCGATCTCCTCGTAACTCATATCGGCCGCCAGTTTCCTGATCTCCTCCGGGGTTCGCTCCTCGTCGCTGCCGCCGTCGCAGCCGCACAACAGCGCAGCCGCCGCAAACGCGGCGGAAAAAAAGGTTTTTATCTCCATAAAACACTCCCTTGTTTGATGGTTGCCCATACCACAATATAATGCGATTTATGCAGATCACAACCCCGGAAGCGACAAAAAGTCAAAACGACCGCCCGTATCAAGGACAAAATAGAAAAACGGTCTTGCTATTGCAGTAAATCCATTGTATATTAATATATAATTGATTTTCTCACATATGCATCAAAGGAGGCATGAGATGAATTTGGATTGGAATACTCTCGGTTTTCAATTCCGCCCCGCCAAAAGCAACATCCGGTTCCACTACAAGGACGGCGCCTGGGATGACGGCCAACTCTACAACACCTACGATATAACCATGTCGGTCGCCGCCAACTGCCTCCATTACGGTCAGGCTATCTTCGAGGGCGGCAAGGCTTTTCGCGGTCGCGACGGCAAAGTCCGTATTTTCCGCCCCGAAGCCAACGGAACCCGCCTCAACAGCTCGGCGCGCCAGCTTCTGATGCCGGAGTTTCCGGTTGACCGGTTCGTCGAAGCGGTCAAGACCGTGGTGCGCGACAATCAGGAATACATACCGCCCTTTGAATCCGGCGGTTCGCTTTATATCAGACCGGTGATGTTCGGAGTCACCCCGCAGATCGGTGTCAACGCCAGTCTCGAATACTGGCTGGTCATCATGGTCGTGCCGGTCGGCAATTATTACAAAAACGGCATTAAGCCGGTCGATGCCATGATCTCCAAGGATTACGACCGCGCCGCGCCGCACGGCACCGGCCACATCAAGGCCGCCGGCAACTACGCCGCCAGCCTTATTTCGAGCAAGCAGGCCAAAGATCATCACTGCCCGATCGCGCTCTTTCTCGACCCGGGCAGCCACACGTTTGTCGATGAATTCGGCACCAGCAACTTCCTCGCCATCACCAAGGACGGCAAGTACATCACGCCGAAGTCGGATTCTATTCTGCCCTCGATAACCAACAACTCGCTACAAGCCATCGCCCGCGACCTCGGCATGGAGGTAGAATACCGCAAAATTGCAGCGACCGAGCTGCCGGAGCTGGCCGAAGTGGCCGCCTGCGGCACCGCGGTGGTGCTGACCCCGGTCGGCCGTATTTTTGACGGCGACAAGATTTATGACTACCACCAGACCGAGATCGGCCCGGTGATGAAGAAACTTTACGACGGGTTGATCGGCGTGCAGCGCGGCGAACTCCCGGACAAACACGGTTTCATTACGGAGCTTTGAGGTCGCCTTAAATGAAAATCATTCAGGAAGCGGCGGAACTTCAAAAACTTGCGCTTTCGTATAAACGCACCGGCAAGACCATTGCGCTGGTGCCTACCATGGGTTATCTCCACGCCGGTCACGCCTCGCTCATCGACATCGCCCGCCAACGCGCCGATGTGGTGATCGTGTCGATCTTCGTAAATCCGACCCAGTTTGGGCCAAACGAGGATCTCGACAAATATCCGCGTGATTTCGAGCACGACCGCGAGTTGTGCGCCGCGCACGGAGCCGACATCATCTATGCGCCGACTCCGGGCGGCATGTACGCCGCGGACGCTTCGGTGGAGATCGTGGAAAACCATCTGTCAAAGGTGCTGTGTGGCAAGACCCGGCCGATCCACTTCAAGGGAGTGTGCACCGTTGTGGCCAAGCTGTTCAACCTGACGCTGCCCGATGTGGCGGTGTTCGGCGAGAAAGACGCCCAGCAGCTCTTGATCATCCGTCGCATGGTGCGCGACCTGAATTTCCCGGTCGAAATCGTCGCGGCTCCGCTGGTCCGTCAGGAAGACGGCCTTGCGCTCAGTTCGCGCAACCGCTATTTGTCCTGCGACGAAAAGGCGCGGGCACTCGTGCTTTCGCGTGCGCTTTTCGCCGCCCGTAAAGCGATCGAGGCCAATGGCATAGAGGCGGTTGACGGCGTGATCGAAGCGATGAAGGTCGAGATCACCAACGCCGGCGGCCGCATTGACTACGTTGAGGCGCGCGACACCGCCAACCTCGACGCGCCGACCGCCGCGACAAAAGAAATACTGCTGGCTTTGGCCGTATATTTCGGCACGACCCGGCTTATCGACAACCAGATCATCGGATTGAATTAATTATGAAAACCATCAGCTTCCGCGACCCGGACTTTGAAGAACAGCTTGAAGCCCTCTACAACCGCCCCTCGTATCCGGCGGAAATCGAGGCGCAGGCCGCCGCCATCATCGACGCGGTGAAAAAAGACGGCGACTCGGCTTTGGCCGGGTTCGCCTTGAAGTTCGATCACGTCAAGCTGACGCCGGAGCAGTTCAAGGTGCCGCAAGGCGAGATCGACGCTGCCGCCGGCCAGTTGACCCGCCGGGAAAAATCGGCGATCAACACCGCGCTTCGCAACGTGCGCGCCTTTGCCAAACTGACCGTGCCCAAGGGCTGGACGGCGTCGCCGCGCCCCGGGGTAACCGTCGGAGAGAAGTTTGAGCCGCTCGACCGGGTCGGCGTATATATTCCCGGCGGCACCGCGCCGCTGGTCTCGACTGTTATCCATACCGCCGGCATCGCCGGAGCGGTCGGGGTAAAGGAGATCGCCGCAGCCACCCCTGCCCGCAAAGACGGCAGCGTGCACCCGGCGGTACTCTACGCCATGAAGCAGGCCGGCGTTACCGAAGTCTACCGTCTGGGCGGCGTTTACGGCGTGGCCGCGCTTGCGCTGGGCACCGCGACGGTGCCGAAAGTCGAAAAACTGGTCGGCCCCGGCAACGCCTACGTCACCGCCGCAAAGAAGCTGCTTTACGGTCGGGTCGCCATCGACATGGTGGCGGGGCCGAGTGAAGTCATGGTCGTGACCGACGGTTCGGGGCGCAGCGATTTTGCCGCGGCCGATCTGCTCAGTCAGGCCGAGCACGGTTCCGGTCTGGAGCAGGCGGTGCTGGTCTCGACCGACGCGGACATGCTTGAAGCGGTCAAGGCTGAATTCATGCGTCAAAAAATGTCGCTCCCCCGGGTGGCCACCGTCGACCGGGTGATGGACAAGGGATTGTTCTTTATTTTAGCCCGCGATCTGGAGCAGGCGGCGGCCATTGCCTCGAAATACGCGCCGGAACACTTGGAACTTCAGGTCAAGAACCCGGAGCGCATGGCCCGTCGCGTCACCGCCGCCGGAGCGATCTTCCTCGGCGGGTGGACGCCCGAACCCATCGGCGACTTCTGCGCCGGGCCGTCGCATGTGCTGCCGACCGCGTCGAGTGCGCGTTACTTCAACGGGTTGGACACTCCGGGATTTTTCCGGCGTTCGAGCATTGTGCGCTATACCGAAGCGGCCATGCGGCGTGAAGCCGGCGTCGTCGAGTGCTTCGGCGAAATGGAGGGTTTGGCCGCTCACGGCCGGGCCGGGACAATTCGCCGCAAGTAATCAAGTTTGTTTTGCAAAACCAACCGATCAGACCTGTTCGACCTTATAAGGTATGGAGTCCAGAAACATCCGTCCGTAACGCTTGGTGAATACGCGTCGGTCGAGCAATACCAATATGCCGGTGTCGGAGCGACTGCGGATCAGCCGCCCGACGCCCTGTTTGAACTTAAGCACCGCTTCGGGCAAACTGTACTCCATAAACGGATTCTTGCCGCTCAATCTGATGCGTTCCTCGCGGGCCGCCACCAGCGGATTACCAGGCGAAAGAAACGGCAGTTTGGTTATAACCACATTGCTGAGCGCGTCGCCCGGCACATCGACCCCAGTCCAGAAGCTGTCGGTGCCAAACAGCACCGCGTTGCCCGCCTTGAATTCGCGCAGCATCGCGGTACGGCTCAAATCCTCACCCTGAATCAGCAGTCGCCAGCCATTTTTGAGACAGTGCGGACGCATTGCCTCCGACACATGGCGCAACATCTTGTGGCTGGTAAACAGCACAAAGGCGCGTCCCTTGCTCATATCGAGGAAACGCGGAAGTTCGTCGCAGACCGCCTCCTCGAAATCCTCCTGCAAACCGGGATCGGGCATCGTGCGCGGTATATACAGTTTGGCCTGTTCCGCGCTGAAAGGCGAATCCAGCCGCAACGCTTCGCCGTCGTGGAAACCGATCCGCCCGGCATAATAGTCGAAACGGTTGCCGACGGTGAGCGTGGCACTGCACAACGCCACCGGAAAATCCTGCCCGAAAAGCTGTTCGCTCAAGATCTCCGCCACGTTAAGCGGCGCGATGTTCACCGAAATATTGTCGCGCTCGTTTTCGACATAATAAGCCGAGTCGGGGCGCGACTGCATGGCAAATTCCGAAAGCGAACTGGCGTATTCAAGACAGCGCGACAGCTGCAAGGCAAATTCGGTGCGCAGCGAATCGTCTTCAACCTCATCCTCGGCATAGGCGGCGGCCTGCTTGTAAAATTCAAGCAGCACCCCGGATAGATTGTCGCGCACCAGACCGGGGTCAAGGATGCGAGCCGAATTTTCCGACCGTTCGGCCAGAAATGCTTCATACCGGGCGAAGAAATCGTTGGAAGCACGCCTTACTTCGGCCGCCGCCGCCCGCAGTTTCATGGCCGTCTTACCCTCGCGCATCAACAGACCGCGGGCGGATTCCGGGTTGTAAAGACGGTTGAGCGCGCCGTTGACCCCGGCGTGCGAAATATGAATACCGAGATATTCGGCGGCGTTGGCTTCAAGCGTGTGCGCCTCGTCGATCAGCACCACTCCGTAATTGGGCAGCAGCCCGCCGGCGGCGGTGCCGGAGGCGGCTTTCATCGCCATATCGGTGAAAAACAGCGCGTGATTGGCGACGATTATATCGGCGTTGGCCCATTCCAGCCGCGCCCGTTGGTAGAAACAGGTGCGAAAGAAACCGCATTTCGGGCCGAGACAGCCGGAAGTCTCACTGCATACCATGCTCCACACCGCCGGATCGGGGCGGAAATCCGCACCGTCGCGGTCGCCGTCTTTGGTATCGCGGCACCAGCGGTCGAGCAGTTTGAGATCGGCCAGCAAAGTCGCCGAGGGCAAAAGCGAATCGCGCTGCTCCCCGGAAAGCAAGGCAAACCTGCGCCGACACAGATAGTTGTGACGCCCCTTGGCCAAAGCCGCCTTAAACTCCACCCCGCAGAGCTTGGCCAGAAACGGGATGTCCTTTTGAATGAGCTGCTCCTGAAGATTGATCGTTTCCGTCGAGACCACCGCCGGGCGGCCCTCCTGTTTCGCCCGATAGATCAAAGGCACCAGATAGGCGAAACTCTTGCCGACCCCGGTCGGAGCTTCAACACAGAGATGACGGCCCTTCTCCAGGATTTCGACTAGGGCGCGAGCCATTTCCAGCTGTTGCGGGCGGTACTCGCACGCCTTGCCGGACTGGGCGGCGGTGCTGCGCAGAATACCATCCGGCGCAAAAAAACGCTCGCACAGTTCCCGAAGCGACACCGGCGACGTCGCCGCCGGGGACACGGCAAGATCGATCATCGGCGGCCTTTCCCGGCAACATCCGCGACGGCATTCAATGCGGCGGCAAAATCACGGCCGGAGAGGTTGAAGCGTTCGCAGACATTTTCCAGAAGTTTTTCGGCATGGCGGAGTGGGGCGGCGGCCAGATCGGCGGCGGACCGGCGCAACTCCACCGCGATCTCCGAAATATGACAAAATCCGTTGCGTCCCGGTGCGGCAAGCTGCCAGCCGTCGGCGTCGCCCAGCGTCAAATTCAACGTAAGCATTTCATCGGGATCGTCAAGGCTGGCGTAAAGTTTCCCGGCGAACTCCACCGCACCAAGCATCATTTGGCGCAGAGAGCCAAATTCAAGCCGCTTCCCGGAATCCGGCACAAACCGTAT
>JAQVVK010000087.1 GCA_028698975.1 Victivallaceae bacterium | reverse complement strand
CCATATTGCCGTTGCTCCGGTCGTGTTCGTAACTTGATATGGCCAGCGTGTCGATGTAGAGGTCTTTTAATTTCAGGCGTCGGCTTAGCGCCGCGCCGAAAAACAATCCGCCGTTGAGCACGACTGAGACCGTAAGCGGTTTCCCCGCGTAGAAACGGGTGATCTCGGCGGCCAGCTCGCCGATGCGTTTGTTGACTTCCCGGCTGTTCCAAAGGATTTCCATATTACTTGAGCGTTGTTCCCGGGGCTATCAAATGATGATAGTCGGCGTATTCATGATCGTGAAGTTTTTTGTTGCGAAAAATGCGGTATTCATCGTCGCCTTGCGGCGGCAGCGGCGAAAGCTGCTCCTTAACCCGATGGCCGAGGTAAAACACCGCCGCGCCACGGGTGCGTTCGGGCGCGTCGCAAAGCACGATGGTCTTGCCGGCCTGCTCCAGAATGGCGCAGTCTTCAAACATGGTTCGCAGCGATTCACTGCGGTTTTGCACCAGACCCCGCCCGGCGTCGATCATCGCCATTACCAACGCCACCGCTACGGCAACCTTCACCAGCGCGCCGGTTTCCAGACGGCGCAGCGACTTCGGCAGCCGGGCGGCAAGCGTGTCGAGCCACCTTGACGCCTTGGGCGGCAATTCGTACAGCAGTCGCCCGCACAGCATGGCGGATGGAGCATAAAGCATTTCGAGGTAGACGATCCGCTTGCTTGACGCGATGCAGAGCACGGTAAACGGCAGCAGGAGAAACACCAGCGCGATGGCCCGCCCCGGTTCGCCGGTACGGTGCCAAACCTTTATTTCGTGCCAGATCGCAAAGGGCAGCAGCGGCAGCCACGGCCAGAAAAGCGACGGGAGTTTTATGAAGTAATAATACCATGCCTCGGTATGATCGCCCTGACTGCCGGTGAAACGGCCCAGATTGTTGACGAAAAACGCAGTGTGAAACATCTCATACCCGGCACTGCGGTACAGCTCAATATACCAGATCGAGGCACCCGCCGTGCCGATGACGCCGGCCGCCGCCAGCCACAGCCAGTTGCCGTACGAAATGTGTTTCTTGCGCAGATCGTCAAGCAGCAGCCAGCCGCCGCCGATCATGCCCGGCATCAGCAGACCCAGCATGCCTTTGGTGAGCACTCCACCGCACAATGCGGCGGCGGCCACGCCGCACCACGCCGCTTTTTTTCGGGTGCTGCCGCTTCGGCACATGGCATATATGGCATAAACCGACAGCAGTATAAAAAACGCCAACCCGATATCAACCATTGCCTTGCGGCCGTTGTCAAAAAACTGCGCGGAGGTCGCCAGCATTACTCCGGAGAGCAACGCCGCCCAGACCGGGTAACCCAGTTTCAGCGCGAAAAAGAAGACCACGAGCGCACTGGCTGCCGCCGCCGCCGCCGCCGGAACTTTTGCCGCCGCGTCGGTACGCCCTAACACGTCAAACGCCAATGTGGTACACCAGTAGTGAAGCGGCGGATATTCGAGGAAAGGTTTGCCGTTGAGCCGCGGCACCAGCAGGTCGTCGTATACTTGCATCTCGGCGGAAATGCCGGCCACCCGGGTTTCGTCGCCGCTGCGCAGCTCGCGAACTCCCGTGAGGGCAAAAAAAGTCACGGCGGCAAAGAGAAGCAGGAGCCAGAATCCCCGGCGGGGGCTTATGGTCAACGTGGTGTCTTGTTGCATGGAGAGGCCTTCTTTATTGACGGTTCATGACTGGATAGGTGTATGCGGCGGCTTCTCCGGTCGGCGCATCGACCGGGTCGTTGCGATCGACCCGGCCCCAGCGACGGCTTAACGGCCAGAAGACCAGCCACGCCCGGCCCACGAAGTTACGGCGCGGCACCGCGCCGAAAAAGCGGCTGTCAAGGCTGAAGCGTGAATTGTCGCCCATGACGAAATAAGCGTCGTCCGGCACGGTGAATTCCGAATTATCGGCAAAAAGGTGTACGCCCATGCCGTTGAGATGGCCTTGATAACCGCCCTTGTTGCTGTATAGCTTGGCGGCGGCGGGAGCCAGCTCCTGAAGCCGGTGAAATTCCGCTTCGCCGCGCGGCTTGATCCACAACTGGTTGGCGGTTATCTGCAGGGTGTCGCCGGGCAGCCCGACCACCCGTTTGATGTAAAACGTGCCGCTTTGATCGGCGAGATTGCGGTCGTAGGCGCGCAGACCGTCGGTGACAAACACGGCGACCTCGCCGCGTTTCAACGGGGTCAAATAGAGCGAAAAGCGTTCGACGAAGAGGTGGTCGCCCAGCCCCATGAACCCGTCGGCCAGCATTTCCCCGGCCTTATATGATCTGGCCGGGTCCAGCCCGGCGTAATCGACCACCTTGCGGCAATCGCCCGGCAGCTCATAACTCATGCCGCCGATGCGAAACGCGGTCGAATCGCCGGTAAATCCGGAGTGCTGTACCAGCGATTCGGCGGCCAGCATACCGTCGTGCGCCACCTGTGCTTTGGCTCGCGACGCGGCGAAAAGCAGAAAGTCGAGCGGCGGAGGCAATTTGCCCAGCAGCGGATTTGACGCGTTGGCGCGGTCGAGGTAATGTATGCCGTACAGCGTCGGCTGCATGCTGCCGGTCGGTATGCGAAACGGCTGAAAGTAGAGGGCGCGTATGCCGAACGCGACGGCTCCAACCACCAGCAGGAGATCGAGCAGGTCGCGTATTTTGCGGTGTTTCTGCGGCGGCGCGACGGCGGCGAACCGTTTTTCCAGCTCGAACTCGGTTTTTTCGTCAAAGGTTGCCGGTGTGGCGGCGCGGAGTTCGCCAATAATACCGTCCAGCCCCGACTTGGATTTTTCGCTCAGAATATCGTCGTCGTCATGGCGGCGGCCGGTCACCGCCGAATAAAGTTTCTTTAACGCTTTTTTACGGGAATTGCCGAACATTGATGTTCATCCTCAGTTCATAAATCATATTTGATAATCTACACTCCGACCGGCCAAAATGCCAATGATTCGTGTGTTTTTGATGTCATTTTTACCCGAATTACCCGGCTATGCCTTGGCATCGAGAGCCTTGCGCAACCCCTCTCCGGTGAAGTTGAACGCGAGCACCGCCCAAAACAAGGCCAGCCCCGGAAACAGCGTGAGATGCCAGTAGTTCATCGGGTTGTCAAACGCCTGCCGCAGCAGATCGCCCCAGCTGGCGGTCGGAGGCTGAACGCCGAATCCGAGAAACGACAGTCCGCTCTCGGCCAGTATCGCCCCGGCCACCCCGAATGTGAAACTTATGAGTATCGGCGGCATAATATTGGGCAGAATATGCCCCGCCATGATGCGCCATGACGGTATGCCGCTTACTTCACAGCTTAACACATAAGCCATATTGCGTTGTTTGAGGGTCTCTCCGCGCACCAGAAACGTGAGGCCGATCCAGCCGGTCAGCCCGATTACAAGTATGACCAAAATCATCGACTGCTCGATTTCGCGGTCTTTGAGCGCGGCCATCAGGATGAGTAAAAGCAGAAAGGTAGGGAAACACATGATTATTTCGACCAGCCGCATTACCGTGAGGTCGAACCAGCCGCGATAGAATCCGGCCGCCAGCCCCACCGCCGCACCGATGACAAGAGCCAGCAGCGTGGCGAACACCCCGACCGCCAGCGACGCCCGCGCCCCGTAGATCATGCGTGACGCCACATCGCGGCCGATGCTGTCGGTGCCCAGCCAGTGCGCGGCGCCGGGCGGCGAATACGGTGAAGCCGCCGCTTCAAACGGCCCGTACGGAATGGGCGTAAAGACCGCCTTGGCGGCGGTTTCCCGTACCACGACCCGGTAGTCGGTTTTGTCTACATGCCTCTCCACGGTAAAAAACGGTACGAGCAAAGCGGTGGCCGCCGCCACGGTCATAAGCCGCCGCTTCGGCAGGCGGAGCAGCCGGATTGCGGCGGCGGCGGCGATCAGCAACAAAGAATAATTGAAGAAGCGTTCGATCGTCTGTTCCGGCGAATCCGGGGCGAAAATTTCGCGCAGAAAAGGGAAACTCACCGTGCCGAAAAAATCGTGGTCATACCACATCGCCAGCGGTTTGCCGTTGGTAATAAGCGGAGCCGCCAGTGCCAGCGCGAGCAGGAGCGCAATGCCGGTCACCCCGGCGACGGCGAAGCGGTCGCGGCGGAACTTACTCCACGCTTGAGTGAAAAATGGATTTCTTGCGGCGTTACTCATCGCCCAATCGACCTGCGGCGGCGAGCCGGGCGAGTTCTGTGACGAGGTTTGGGGTAAAACTGCTGTGGTTGCGAACGTCGCGAAGTTCGGCAAAACTCCAGAATCTCACTTCGTCGATCTCCTCGCGCTGAAACTGAAACGGCCCCGCCAGCGTTGTCCCGAACACCCGGGTGTCTTCGGACTCGATCACGTTGCGGATCTGCGCGTCAAAGAGAAACTCCAACTCCACCTCGCCGGTCACGCCGAGTTCTTCGGCCAGTTCGCGTTTGGCTCCGGCCAGAAAATCCTCGCCGGGTTTGAGATGTCCGCCCACCGCGGTGTCCCACTTGCCGGGCTGAATGTCCTTGTCGGCGGAGCGTTTCTGCAAAAGCAGCGCGCCGCCGCCGGGCGAAAATACCACCACATGGCTGGTGTGATGCAGCAATGCCGGGTTGCCGTGGCACTCCCGCCGGGACGCGAGGCCGACCCGGCGGCCGGCTTCGTCGTAAAGGTCAAACATCTCCTCCGGCATGGGATCAACCGCGAATTATTTTAAGCAGTTCGTCGCGTCGCGCTTCCATTTCCTCGCGGGTGTCGGCTTCGACGATCAACCGCAGCAGCGGCTCGGTGTTGGAGGAGCGCACGTTGAACCACCAGGTCGGGTATTCCGACGAAATGCCGTCCAGCTCGAACATGTTGCCGTCGGCGTACTTTTGGCGGATGGCGTCGAGGATCGGTTTCACATCGGCCACCTTGGAGTTGATCTCCCCGCTGGCGAAATATTTGCGCAGCGGCTTGACCAGCTCGGAAACCGGGCGGCCTTTTTTGCAGATCAAATTGGAGAGCATTATCATCGCCAGACCCTGCGACTCGGCGGTGAAGTTCTGCTTGAAATAGTAGTGCCCGGAAAGTTCTCCGGCGAACACCGCGTCGTTTTCACGCATCTGCGCCTTGATAAACGCATGGCCGACCCGGCTGCGGATCGCCTTGCCGCCGTTGCTCTCGATGCACTCGCGCACTGCGCGGCTGCTGCGCAGATCGTAAAGAATGGTGGCCGGCCCGTGCGACAGTATGTCCTGTGCGATCAGCGCGGTAAAGAGATCCATCGGTATGATCTCGCCGCGGTCGTCGATGAAGCCGCAGCGGTCGGCGTCGCCGTCGAAAGCCGCGCCGAAATCGGCTCCGACTTCCCTTACTTTGGCGCGTATGGCGTTGAGCGTATCGGCGTGCAGCGGGTTCGCCTCGTGGTTGGGGAAGGTGCCGTCGAGCGTGTCGTACAGCGGCACGATGTCAAAAAGGTCGCGTATGCCGGCGATCTCATACAGCCCCATGGCGTTGGCGTAATCGACCACCACCTTGAGTTTGCGGTCCATCGCGGCAAAAGAACGCAGGAATTTGCCGTATTCCGGCTTGATGTCGTAGGAGACGATCTTACCCGGCACGGCGGCGGCCGGTGCAAAACTGCGGTCTTCAACGATCTTTTGTATATCCATGATGCCGGTGACGCCCGAAATCGGCACCGCATTGGCGATGCAAAGTTTGAAGCCGTTCCACTCGCCCGGGTTGTGGCTGGCGGTGATCATCACGCTGCCGTCGGCTTTGAGCGTGCCGTTGGCAAAATAGCTCTGAGGAGTCGAGCTTAGCCCGAGGTCGATCACTTCGACGCCCTGTTTGACCAGTCCGCCGGCCAACCCGCGAAACAGCGGCTCCGAGTGCGGGCGCATATCGCGGCCGACGACCACTTTTTTGGCTCCGGTAAAGGTGGCGTAGGCGCGGCCGATCGCCTCGGCAAGCTCCTCATTGAGTTCGTTTGGGTAAACGCCGCGTATATCATAGGCTTTGAAAATTCCGGACATGGGGTGATCTCCTCTGTTTTGTGGCGACGCCAAAATCCATCGACGCAACTTTTGTCGGCGCCGCCTTGATGTTTACCTGCATAATAATAAAATAACACGGCCGGGACGAATTTTCCACCTTCGCCCGGCAAAAATCCTCACCGTCGGTCGATAATCCGCCGGATGACGGGCAGAAGATACTCGGTTTCCCGGTAAAACCCGATGTCGTTAAGGTGGCAGCCGTCGACCAGACACTCCCACCAATCGTCGCCCAGCAGCCGGTCGCCGTCCACAAATTCAATGGCGCGATCCCCGGCGGCGCGGCGTTTGTCGGTCTCGCGCATAAGCACCCGGCGTTTGCCCTCAAAGTTGCGCCGGGCGTCGCCACCGGCTTCGGCGACAAAATCGGCTCCGAGCGTGTGCGAGATCAGCATGATCGGCACGGACGGGTGACGGGTGCGCAGAATGTCGATGAAGCCGGGAAGCGAAGCAGACATTTCCTCCGGGGTCTTGACGTTCCAGTCATAGTTAATAATATACATGACCGGGTCTTTTACTCCGGCGAGCATGGCCGCGATTTCCGGTTCGCCGTGCGCGCTGCCCGAGAAGCCGAAATTCAGCACCGGCCGGTTCAGCCGCCGGCTGATCTGATTGGTCGCCGCCAATCCCGGCCGGGTGGCGCAGGCTCCCTGATCGATTGAGGTGCCGTACCATACGATCGGCCGATCGTCGCACCAGGGGGCGGGTGCGGTTATGGCCGCGTTGTCATCCAAGCCGATGGCGAGCGATTTTACCGCGTTGTAGAGCGGAAAGTGGATCAAGTAGGAGCGCATTTTTCTGGTGAGCGGGGCAGGGGTGAGCGAACAGGAGAATTTGGTCTGCGCGTGATCGAACCGGGTGACCCGGAAATATTTCCACACCGAATCAGGCTCGCCATCTTTTATATACACGTCGAACCCGGCACTTCCGGTGTACGCCATGTGATCCATGCCTCCGGTGTCGCGCAGTTCTCCGGAGATCAGCAGGCGGCCGGAGTCGCTGCAAAATTGGATTTGGCCGCCGGCGGTGTGCGGCATAAGCAGAAAAGTGCCGCAATCGGCCTGTTTTTGTTTTTGGGGTTTTCCGTCCGGAAACCAGGTGACTTCGGGCGGGAAATCAACTTTTGACAGCCGTTCATAGCGATGATCTCGCTCAAAGTTGTAAAAGCCGGTAAGCCGGAACGGGTTTTCCCCGGGCAGATGCCAGCTTATGCCGTCGGCGTCAACGGGTTTTACCGCCATAAATTCATCAATTTCGGAAATACTCTTGTTTTCGCTCATGAATACTCCTTGACACGATTGTGATTATTGATTAAAATAATACACTCTTTTGAAAAAAGGATTGTAATAATGTACTCTTCTCCCTGATAAATACAATTACATTATCGCAAGTTGGGCAAATAATCCGGGATGCTATTGATTTTTTCGACCGTGGCGATATATTATAAAAGGATTATTATTTCCGACAATTTACAGGTGGACAATATGAAAATGCAAGGTGTATATACCGCGTTGGTCACTCCGTTCCGCGACGGCGAAGTCGATTGGCCGGCTCTCCGCACGTTAGTCGAGTCGCAGGTGTCCGGGCATGTGGCCGGTATCGTGCCGGTCGGTACGACCGGCGAGTCGCCGACCCTCAACTGCGCCGAACACCTCAAAGTGATCGAAGTCGTGGTCGAGACCGTCGCGGGCCGTTGTCAGGTGATCGCCGGTACCGGAGCCAACTCCACCGCCGAAGCCATTGAGCTGACCCGCGAGGCGAAACATGTCGGAGCCGACGCCACGCTTCAGGTAACCCCCTATTACAACAAACCGAGTCAGGAGGGGCTTTACCGCCACTTTTCGACGGTTGCGGAAAAGGGCGGCTTGCCGGTGGTGCTTTACAATGTGCCGGGTCGCGCCGGTGTGCCGATCGCCGAAACCACGGTGGCCCGTCTGGCCAAGAACCCGATGATCGCCGCGATCAAAGAGGCGGCGGGCAGTGTTGACCGGGTTTCCCAGATACTTGATCTCTGCGACATTACGGTTTTGAGCGGTGACGATTCGCTGGCTCTGCCGATGATCGCGGTGGGGGCGAAGGGGGTAATCAGTGTGACCTCCAACATCATTCCGGCGGAGATGAGTTGTTTCATCGATTATGCGCTGGCGGGGGATTTTGCCCGGGCGTTGGAGTTTCACAAGAAATATTACTGCATTTTCCGCGATCAGTTCGTCGAGACCAATCCGGTGCCGATCAAGGCCGCGCTTGCCATGGCCGGCATGATGGCCGAGGAATACCGGCTGCCGCTCTGCGAACTCACGCCGGAGCATCGTGAAAAGCTGGCCGCTTCGCTGAAACGCTGCGGCATCATCAAGTAGTCGCCAATCCAACCGACCAACACAAACACAAACCAGGAGCGGGTCAAGCTGCTCTTGGTTTTTTTTGCAGACGGCATGGGAAAACGGCATGCCGCATTTGCGGCGGGTTAAATGCAGCTTTGACCGGTTTTGCAAAGGACGGGCGCGAGAGGAAAACAAGCTTTCCTCAAAAGGTTTAGCCCTCTTGCATTTATCTCTTGCAAAATCGACTCACGGATATCCCATAATTTTTCAAAAACGAGATGTGTCCGGCAGTTTTCTGCGTGGAAAAATCCGGATTTTGTCGATTTTGAAAAAGCGATTTTGTCAGATTTTCAGTTTTGAGCGAAAGCGTCTCCGTGCGCCTAACCCCTTGGCTGGACAACTTTTTCTTAAAAGATCGGTGTAAAGACCTTTGAGTTACTATACCCGTTTGATCGCAGATTACAAGTTCCGAAATAGACTTCATCCGGTGTCTTGTATTGCA